>NZ_JBHSBY010000110.1:0-27063 GCF_042650905.1 Pedobacter jamesrossensis
ATCGATTGCTGAAACCGAAATAGCCAAGGGACAAAGACGTAAAATACAAAGCAAAAAAAAAGGGGGCCGTATCATAAAATTAAATTATGATACGGCCCCTTTTTTGCTTATTATTTAAAGATGGAGAAGAAAGAACAACATGAAGAATTTATGCGAATGGCTATTGAGCTATCGATAAAAAATGTAAGTGAAAGCATTGGCGGCCCTTTTGGGGCTGTAGTTGTTAAAGATGGAAAAGTAATCGCAGGCTCTGCAAACAAAGTAACCTCTACAAACGACCCTACGGCACACGCAGAAGTATCTGCAATAAGATTGGCTTGCATAGAATTAAATTCTTTCGATTTAAGTGGTTGCGTAATTTATACCAGTTGCGAGCCTTGCCCAATGTGCTTAGGCGCCATTTACTGGGCCAAAATTGAAACTATTTATTACGCAAATACAAAGGTAGATGCAGAAAATATTGGTTTCAGCGATAAATTTATTTACGAAGAATTAGATAAACCAATGGATAGCAGAACACTTCCTGTTGTACAAATGATGCGTGACGATGCCATGCAGGCATTTAAGCTTTGGGAAACATCATCAATGCGCATTGACTATTAAAAATGTCTCGATTAAATCGAGATATTTTTTGTTTTGAAACAAAAGCTTACAATATGCGTCTTATATCCGTATGACCTACGAACAGAAAATTAAAAGTGAACTTGAATTTTGGAAGTTTAAAACTTTGCAAAAGCCTTCATTATTAAGTAAAGCGACTGATAAAGTTCAAAAGAAAATTAATGCACTTATTCCAGATAAAGTTCATAGCGCTATAACCACAGCGATCAAGCAAATGGTTAAAGCTGTGCTTTTTGGCTCTACATTTACCACAGCGAAGCCTGTTTTAGATTTAACCCTAATGCATCGTGAAGCCTTAATAAAGCAAAAGATAGAAAATTATAAAAAAACTGGTGCAGCAGAAGGTGGAATTACTGGTGCTGGTGGTTTTTTAATGAGTCTTGCTGATTTCCCCTTACTACTTGGAATTAAAATGAAAATGCTTTTTGATATTGCTGCAACTTATGGGTATGATGTTAAAGATTATCGTGAACGTTTATACATATTACACATTTTCCAGTTAGCATTTTCGAGCAAAGAAGAAAGTAAAAACATTTTTATAAAAATGCAAGATTGGGACGATAAAGCACATAAATTACCAACAAACATCGATGAATTTGATTGGCTAACCTTTCAACAACAATACCGAGATTATATAGATTTAGCTAAACTTGCGCAAATGTTACCTTTTATAGGTGCAGCAGTTGGTGCAGTTGCAAATTACAAATTAATTGAAAAGCTTGGCAAAACAGCTATGATGAGCTATCGAATGAGACACTTTAATTTACAGTATGCAGTTTCGACTACAGAAATTCATCAATTGAAAATAGAAGACTAATCTTCTTTGTCTTCAAATAAGCCTCCAATTAAATCATCGGTTTCCCTTCTATCTTTTTTAGTTGGCCTGCCTGTACCACGATCTCGTTTTAAATTTGGCGAATGGAACATTGATTTAAAAGCATGTGTTTCCTCAACAGGCGTTAAATCTTTATATTTGGTTAGTGCAGTCGGCGAATCTGTTCTGTTGTAAGAAAACTCTACCACTTCGATTATTTTCTTTTCAATTCCTTTCGATACAGAATAAACATCACCGATTTTTATAACGGCAGACGGCTTGATGTTCTGTCCCTTCAATTTTACCCTACCAGCTTTACATGCATCAGTAGCAAGACTTCTTGTTTTAAACAACCTTATCGCCCACAAATATTTATCTATCCTAAGTTTTTCTGCCTCTGCCATAAAGTACAAAAATACGGTAAATTGATGAATTGTTATATTGTTAAACTCAATAAATATCGCACCAAAATATCTCTCAATAAAGTGCATAACAATATAATAATATAACAACTACAACAATATTTATATAAGGGAATTGCCAGTTATGGATAAATTTCATTTATTTTGCGTAAAATTTAAAAACATCATGTATTCAGATTTAAAGAAATTAATTGAAGCCGCTTGGGAAGATAGAACCCTTTTAAAATATAGTAACTATTGCGAAGCCATCGAAGCCGTTATTATGGGCTTAGATAAAGGCGAAATTCGCGTTGCTGAACCGGTTTTAAACTCATGGGGCATTAATGAGTGGGTTAAAAAAGCTGTAATTTTATATTTCCCTATTCGTGAGATGAAAGAAATTAAAAGCGGCCCTTTTGTTTACCATGATAAAATGGATTTAAAAACCGATTACAAAGCAACAGGTGTACGTGTTGTGCCTATGGCAAGTGCTCGTTATGGCGCTTATTTAGCTAAAGGCGTTATCATGATGCCATCATACGTAAACATTGGTGCTTATGTAGATGAAGGTACCATGGTTGATACATGGGCTACTGTTGGTTCTTGTGCACAAATTGGTAAACGCGTTCACTTAAGCGGAGGTGTTGGCATTGGTGGCGTTCTAGAACCAGTTCAAGCTGCTCCTGTAATTATCGAAGATGATTGCTTTTTGGGTTCTAGAGCTATTGTTGTCGAAGGTGTTAAATTAGAAAAAGAAGTTGTTTTAGGTGCAAACGTTGTATTAACAGCATCTACAAAAATTATTGATGTTACGGGTCCAACCCCAGTAGAATATAAAGGAATTGTTCCTGCTCGTTCGGTAGTAATTCCAGGTAGCTATACTAAAAAATTCCCTGCTGGCGAATTTCAAGTTCCATGTGCTTTAATTATTGGTAAACGTAAAGAAAGTACAGATAAGAAAACTTCACTTAACGATGCGTTGAGAGAAAACAATGTAGCCGTTTAAGCTAAAAGCACAAAGTTGAAAGCCGAAAGCAAAATAAAATCTTTAGAAGCCGAAAGTACTGGCCTTGAGCAATCAAGCTTTAGTCTTTCGGCTTTAAGTTTTGAGCTAAAAATTGGATATGATGGCAAGCGAGCCGCAAATAACCTAACCGGACTTGGTAATTACAGCCGTTCGCTAATTGAAGCACTCGCAAATGAGTTCCCAAAAAACCAATATTTCGTTTATTCCCCAAAAGTAAAATCAGCAAAACAGATTGATACTTTTTTCAAGCAGGAAAATATTCATTTGAAATTACCGCTTCAAGGTAGTTTTTTATGGAGAAGCCTTAACATTTTAAAAGATTTAAAACGTGATGAAGTTCTGCTTTATCATGGATTAAGTCATGAAATTCCGATTTTAATTCAGCATACCAATATTAAATCTGTTGTTACTATTCACGATTTAATCTTCCTACGATTCCCAAAATATCACAAATTTATCGACAGGAATTTGTACGAATGGAAAAGTAAATCTGCCTGTCAGCGTGCAGATAAAATTATTGCAATTAGTAAAAAAACCAAAGCCGATATTATAGAGTTTTATAATATAAATCCTGATAAAATTGAAGTAATTTATCAAAGCTGTGATGATAGTTTTAAAACAGCTTTTGATAAATCGGTATTAGATAAAATTCTAATAAAATATAATCTTCCAGAAAAATATATTCTTAATGTAGGTACAGTTGAAGAGCGTAAAAACCTTAAATTAATTGTTCAGGCATTAAAAACAGTAAACGAAGATTATAAATTGGTTGTAATTGGAAAACAAACACCATATTTTAAAACTGTTGAACAAGAAATTGAAAAACTTGGATTAAAAAACAGAATTATTTTTCTAAAAAATATTCCATTTACGGATTTGCCGGGCATATATCAACAGGCTTCTGTTTTCGTTTATCCTTCATTTTACGAAGGCTTTGGTATTCCGATTATCGAAGCTTTATATTCGGGCATTCCCACTATTGCTGCAACTGGTTCTTGTTTAGAAGAAGCTGGTGGACCAGATAGTATATACGTTTCACCTACAGATATTGAAGGTTTATCTTCAGCAATAAACAAGGTTCTAAATTCAGCTAATTTGCAAGAAGACATGAAAAGAAAAGGGCTGGAATTTGTTCAAAAATTCAACAGCCCTTTAGTAACTAAGCAATTAATGAATTGCTATATAAATATTTTAAGCTAAAACCTTACTTAGCTGCAATAGCATTTGGTGGATATTGTGCCAAAATTTCTTTAACACCTGTATTTAATCGTTGCTCTCTTTTACTAAAATTATCTAAATTAAAACCTGCGCCTTGTCCGTGCCAGAATAAAATCTTTTTAGCCGGATCTAAGAAGTCGATAATAATAGTGCCCTCAATGTACTGGTTTACATAGTTTGGACCGCCCCAACCCCAGCCGCCAAAACCACCACGCCAGCCCCAGCCGCCGCCCCAACCCCATCCACCGTAGTAGCCTGGGCCGTAAACATCTGTTTTCTCACGGGCAACAACAACTAAGTTAACCAATAGATCAGGTCTGTTAGATTTGGTAAAGCCTTTGGCATTCATTTCTGACTCAACAGCAGCTAATAATCTTCTTTTATCAAGATTATTTAATTTAACTCTCGCAATGCCTTTATCGTAAAAATTATAAGTTTTATAGGCATTTAAATCTACGTTTTTATCATAGTCTGATGCGGTCCGGAGTGAAGAACATCCGGCTAATGTAATTACAACAGCAACCAACATTAGTAATTTTTGAAGTGTTTTCATTTGCTTAGTGTTTATTGTCTAATAATAACCTATTTAAAAATACGAAAAAATCTATTAAAAAGATTTTTATAGCCACCAATTTGACAATGAGATTGATTATCTAAAAACGTTTATAAAATGCCTTTGTTTCAATTGAAATGTTAAATATTAAAGTATTAAATAGATTTAACATATTATTATAAAAACTACCTTTGCAACATGCTAAAAGAAGAAATTAATAAGGCACTTGAAGTTTTAAAATCCGGTGGCGTAATACTCTACCCTACCGATACAATTTGGGGTTTAGGTTGCGATGCTACAAATCCTGAAGCAGTTGATAAATTGCTAAAAATTAAAAATCGTCCGGCAGAAAAAAGCCTAATCGTTCTTTTAGATGTTGACAGTAAAATTCAAAGCTATTTAACAGAAGTGCCAGAAGTTGCCTACGATTTGATAGAATATGCTGAAAATCCTTTGACAATTATTTTTTCAGGCGCTAAAAACCTGGCACAAAATGTTATAAACAATGATGGAAGTGTTGGAATCAGAATTGTGAAACATGATTTCTGCACACCATTAATTCAGCGTTTTAGAAAGCCTATCGTATCAACTTCTGCAAACCTAAGCGGTGCCTCCTCTCCAATGAACTTCGATGATATAAGCATTGAAATTACCGAGGCTGTAGATTACATCGTAGATTTTGAGCAGGAAAACAGAGCGGCACGAAAGCCGTCTACTATTATGAAACTTTCTCCCGGAGGGCAGTTTGAGTTTATTCGCAAGTAATATCTAAAGCCTATAAATGGCCTTATAAAACCTAAATAGGCTTTGAGCACCGAATGTTTTTCTTAATTTTGGATCTTATTGCCCTTACATATGAATTCTAACTTAAACGATGAAAATGAGAAGTCTCCTTCGAGGGATTTGGGGGTTCATTTACAAAATCCGATTTTTAAAACATTATCAGTAATTGCCGATAAAAACCAAACTGAAGCTTACGTTATCGGTGGTTTCGTTCGTGATTTATTTTTAAATCGTCCATCAAAAGATATTGATGTCGTGGTGGTTGGAAGTGGCATCGATTATGCTGAGGCGGTAGGCAAAAAATTAAACACTAAAGTTGCGATTTTTAAAAATTTCGGCACAGCAAATATTAAGTATCAAGATTTAGAAGTCGAATTTGTTGGCGCAAGAAAAGAGTCCTATCGCTCAGAATCTCGTAAACCAATAGTTGAAGACGGAACATTAACTGATGATCAACTTCGTAGAGATTTCACCATTAATGCACTTGCAATTAATCTTAATGCAGAATATTTTGGAGCATTATTAGATCCTTTTGATGGCATTAAGGATTTAGAAAATAAGCTAATTCGCACACCGCTCAACCCAGAAATTACTTTTTCTGACGACCCATTGCGTATGATGCGAGCAATTCGTTTTGCCTCTCAATTAAATTTTCATATTGATGAAGCTGCTTTAAGTGCAATAAAAACGCAAAAAGAGCGCATCAATATTGTATCAAAAGAAAGAATTACTGACGAAATGAATAAAATTATTTTGTCTAAAAAGCCTTCTATAGGTTTTAAACTTCTTTTTGATACCGGTTTACTTCACATCATTTTCCCTCAAATGGCTAATTTATTTGGTGTTGAGATTATAAAAGGGAAAGGACATAAAGATAATTTCTACCACACCCTCGAGGTTCTTGATAATATTTGTGCAGATACTAATGATCTGTGGTTAAGATGGGCTGCAATCCTTCATGATATTGCAAAACCTGCTACAAAACGTTTTGAAGAAGGTCACGGGTGGACATTTCATGGTCATGAAGATAAAGGTGCTCGAATGGTTCCTAAAATTTTCAATCAACTAAAACTTCCACTGAACGAAAAAATGAAATTCGTTCAAAAACTGGTTCAATTGCACTTGCGCCCTATTGTTCTTGCTCAGGATACAGTTACAGATTCTGCAGTTAGAAGATTATTATTCGATGCAGGCGAAGAAATAGAAAGCCTGATGTTGCTTTGCAATGCCGATGTTACCACCAAAAACGAATATAAAAAAACAAAATACCGTAATAATTTCGAACTGGTTAAGCAAAAGCTTAAAGATGTTGAAGAACGGGATCAATTAAGAAACTGGCAGCCACCAATTTCTGGCAATGATATTATGGAAACTTTTGCTTTAGATGCGGGAAAAGAGGTTGGAGCAATTAAAAGTGCAATTCGAGAGGCAATTTTAGAAGGGGAGATAACAAATGATTATACAGAAGCGTTTAATTTTATGCTTAATCTGGCAAAACAAATGGGATTAAATCCTGTTAATAAATAATTTAATTGCCAAAACAATTAAATAGATAGCATTTAGTTCTATTTCGTGTTTTGCGATAAAACAAATTAACTTTATTTTTACAGCTCCAAATAACAATAATGGCTATTTATAAATTTAAAATTACTTTCGAAGATTTTGATGATGTAGTGAGAGAGATCGACATTAAATCAAACCAAACATTTGAAGACCTGCATAAGGCTATTCACAAATCTACTGGTTATAATGCAGAAAAATCTTCATCATTTTATGTAAGTACCGACAACTGGTTAAAAGGTGATGAAATTGCTTATCTACCTAATGAACGCAAAAAAGACAGAGTGGTTTTAATGGAGAATTCTAAGTTAAGTGGTTTTATAGAAGATCCCCATCAGAAATTTTATTACATTTATAACTTCGACCGTCCATTTGATTTTCATGTTGAACTCGTTAAAATTGTTCTGGACGCAGATCCTCATATTGAGTATCCATTTTTAGCCAAAAGTACTGGCGAAGCACCCAAAATTCTAGAACAAAATAGTGTAGCTGCAGATGCAAGCGCAGCAGTTGTTGCAGCTAATGAGTTCGATTTCTTAAATGAATTGAATTTTGTTCCAGAAGATTCAGATGAGCTTGAAGCTATGGGCGAGATGGGCATCAATGAAAAAGAGAGAGACGGAGACGAAACTGAAGATGATGACGAATTTGGTGATGAGTTCTCGGACAGCGAAGGTTACGATGAGGATAGCTCAAAGGACGATTATTAATATTAACATTTATTTTTAAAAGCATTTAACTGTCGGATACAACATCCGGCAGTTTTTTTATACCTTCTACCTATGCCCAGTAGCCCGAAATTAAAAACATTAATTGTGATTGTTGGCCCTACAGCTATTGGGAAAACAGCTCTTGCAATTGAGGTAGCTAGACATTTCAAAACAGAAATTATTTCGGCAGACTCAAGACAATTCTATAAAGAAATGGAAATTGGTACTGCAAAACCTGATTTAGGAGAACTTACTGCGGCAAAACATCATTTTATAGATTCACATTCTGTTAACACACTCTTTAGTACTGGAGATTTTGAACTCGAAGCGCTAAAAACAGTCGAAGAAATTTTTAAAAACCATGATTTAGCAATCATGGTTGGTGGTTCTGGATTATATATCAACGCAGTTGTAAATGGTTTGGATGAAATGCCAGAAATCGATCTTAAGATTAGAGAGAAATTAAACAAACAGTTTTTAGAAGAAGGAATTGTAGTTATTCAAAATCAATTAAAAGAATACGATCCGGAATATTTTGAAAAGGTAGATCAAAATAATCCCCAAAGAATGATAAGAGGTTTGGAAGTTTATCTATCTACAGGAAAAAAACTTTCCTCCATGTTATCAGCTACTAAAAAACAAAGACCATTTAATATCATAAAAATAGGTTTAAATACAGACAGAGCCAAACTATACGAACAAATTAACACAAGAGTTGATAAGATGATTGCGCTTGGTTTAGTGGAAGAAGTTAAATCACTAAGTGAATTTAGAAAATACAATGCACTAAATACGGTTGGATATACTGAGGTATTCGATTATTTAGACAAAAAAATATCATTAGATGAAGCCATATTATCCATTAAACAAAATACCCGACGTTTTGCAAAAAGGCAACTAACCTGGTTTAGAAGAGATGAAGAGATTAATTGGTTTCAACCTAATCAAACGGAAGAAATATTAAATCTGATTTCCGAACAACTGAAAAAAGTTTAAAACTAAAAAGGTCTGCCAAATATTTGACAGACCTTTTATTAGCTTTTAATTTGGAAATTTCACTCCTCTGTATTGCGTAATATCAATTGCAGAGATATTTGAACCATATTTCCCATTTATTGCATCTATAAAAACATTAGCAATTACCGCATTTCCACGAGGAGTTAAGTGAACCCCGTCTAAAGAAAATGCACCACCTGTAATAAATGATGAATTAATTCCAACGCCACTAATTACTATTCCAGTTTTAACCTGATTAAGATAACTATAGGTATCAGCTATTGCCAACCCCTTACTATCAGCTATTGATTTAATTGTACTATTATAGCTGATAACATAATCTTTAACCTTTGCAATTTCATCTTTATCCAAAACCCAATTATTTGCGATGGGATTTAGCGGATGCAATCCGTAAGGAAGACCAGAAGAATTAGGTACGCCAAATAAACCTGCAGATTGAAATGGTAAGCGAATTAAATCTTCTGCAGTTGCAGCTCTTACTGCACCAGTTCCTGTTTGAATATAAATGGCTGCCGCAGCTGGATTTATAGCCTTCGCAGCATTTAATAGTGCTGCAACAGTTACCGTATTAAAATATGGGATAGAGGTAACATCAGGAATTGTAGCCACTACACCTTTCTGTCCGCCAGCAGTTAATGAATTAATAAGATTAGAATACAATAAAGAAAAAGTAGATTTATCAGTTAAAACATTGGTAGCGTCTGTGGTAACACCACCATTTGTTGCGTAACCTAAAGCATCATTATTACCCAACCAGAGCGAGAAAAATGTATGATTTCTGCCTTGAATAAATTGAAAATAACTAACTGTTCCAACTTGTGTATCGGTTAGCAATCGCTCTAAATATGGATTTGCAGCGCCAAATGGAGCAGCGAAAGCTAAATCAACACGCATACCAGGTATACCTAAATTTTGAACTTCACCAATATATTTTGTTAAATGACCTGCAGCATCTCTAACAGCCAAATTGTTTGTTACTGGTGTTATAGTTGGTGTTCCATTCACTAAAGCAGTTAATGATAAATAACCAGAACCATTTGCTTGTGCTTCTGTAAAAAATGGAGAGGTAAAACTTCCACCACCTACATTAACCATTTTAGCTGCAATTAAATTCGGATAAGCAACTTTTTGCCCTTCTAAATAAAGACCTCCATCTGCAAATCCAGAAGTTAATGAATTACCAACTGCGATGTATTTACTAAAATTTGCCTGCCCTGCAGAAGTACCAACAGTACTCTCAATTTCTGGTTTGCAAGAAGCTGCGAAAAGTAATGCAGCAATTGCTAAACTGTTTAAAATATATTTTTTCATGTGTTTTTCTCCTACCATTTATAAGTTAATGAAAGACCTGGCGCATAAACTAAAGTTTTAAATGTACCATCTAAGCCTGTTTCAATATTCTTTTGCTTACGAGATTTAACGTCTTCAAAGAAAAATGAAGCATTAACCTCAAAGCGACTGGTTGGAGCATAACCTATGCCCGCACTTAAAATGTAACGATCAGCATCGGGAGCTTCTGGGGTTACATAACCATCTTGTACAGGAGAAAAAGCATAACCAACTCCCGCTCTAAGTGCTAACTTTTCTGATGCTTTGTGGTTAACACCTAATTTAAATGATGAACCATCACGATAGTTACGGGCAGATTTTGTATCTGCTAATGCTGAGGTATTTATTGCATAATCGAATGCAAGTTCTTTATAAACTCTCCATTGTACCCAACTTGCATCAAATGCTAAAGTAGTACTTTTAGAAAGTGGAACGCCTATACCCAGAGTTGTTGTAGAAGGCAAAGGTAATTCTGCATTAAATGTATTTCCATCAGGAAAAGATGTTTTTAAAGATTGAGGTACATCAAATGTTGCAGTTCCATCATTAAGTTTAGTATTTACTTTTGATTTATGAACAACTGCAAAAGTGATATTGCTTAAGGTGTTAACGTAAATACCAGCATTCCAGCCATAACCACTTCCAGTACCTGCTAAAGTTGCATGACCAGAACGACCATCTGGGAAATTTACAGGTAAAGCACGTTGAAGATTTACATCGCCATGATTGTACACAAAACCAGCACCAATACCAATTCTATCTGTAATCTTTACACTCAGAGTTGGTTGAAAATATATTGCTTTTAGATTTAACGAAGTTAGCGCATATTTACCCGACCAATCATTTCCCCAATCAACCAATCCACCAAATGGAGTGTAAACACCCAAGCCTAATTTCCATTTATTTGATTTTGGCCCCCAAACAACATATGCTTCAAAAGGTGGAGCAATTTTGTTCTTTACATTTTCTGTAATATTAGAACCTGATTGTTGAAAAGCTGATTTGAATAACAATGGGTTAACACCTGCTGAGATTGAGTTTTTCTCTAAGAAACTAACTGCACCTGGATTAAAAAATACAGAAGCCTCGTCTAATGCCAGAGCAGAACCTGCACCTGCCATACCAATTTGTTTCTGCCCTTGTAAATTAACCTGGAAACCCTGCCCCAAAACCCATAATGGGGAGGATAGTAATACGCTCAATAAAAATTTTTTCATTTATAAATGGTTATAGCACAAATATATACTATGCTAACATAGTAATCAAGTCTTTGTTTAAGTTTATTAAAAGAAATTAAGCTTGCGCAGTTGGCCCACCAAAACCCATTGGAAATGGAGGTTCTTCTTGTGTTTTGATACGACCGTTAACCCCTTCAAATTTTTGGATATTATCTTCTAAGGCTGCTAATAACCGTTTAGCGTGTTCTGGAGTTAAAATAATTCTTGATTTTACTTTTGCTTTTGGTAGGCCAGGCATTACCCGAATAAAATCCAATACAAATTCGGTATTAGAATGTGTAATAATTGCAAGATTCGAGAAAATTCCTTCTGCAACCTCTTCTGACAGCTCTATATTTAACTGGTTTTCGTTCTGTTGTTCTTCCATGATATTATAAGTAAAAGTATGTGCCATTAAACTAAGGCCTTTAAAGGTAATATTTAAGTGTCAAGCTTTAAAATTTATTAAAAACAAAAAAGGGTTGTTCCTTATCGAAACAACCCTTTTTTAAAATGATATAGATATATTAAGCTTCCACTTCTTCTTGTTTCGAAGCTAATAATTTATCGTATTCTTCTTGAGAACCAACGATGATTCTTTCGTAACCACGAACACCCGTTCCTGAAGGAATTAAGTGACCAACAATTACGTTTTCTTTCAAGCCTAACATGTTATCGCGTTTACCTGCAATCGCTGCTTCATTTAATACTTTCGTAGTTTCCTGGAACGAAGCCGCAGAAATGAATGATTTAGTACCTAATGATGCTCTTGTAATACCTTGTAAGATAGAACTTGCTGTTGCTGGTTTCGCATCGCGAACAGTGATTTGTTTTAAATCTTTACGTTTTAATTGAGAATTTTCATCTCTTAATCTACGTAATGAAACAATTTGTCCTGGTTTGAAATCATTTGAATCACCTGCATCTTCAACAACTTTCTTGTCATACATTGCATCGTTCTCGTCAGCAAAATCCCAACGGTCAACAGCATTGTTTTCTAAGAAAATCGTATCACCTGGATCCTCGATGTGAACTTTCTGCATCATCTGGTGAACAATTACCTCGAAGTGCTTATCGTTAATTTTTACACCTTGTAAACGGTAAACCTCTTGAATACCATTTACTAAGTATTCTTGAACCGCTGCAGGGCCTTTAATTGATAAGATATCTGCTGGAGAAATTGAACCATCTGATAAAGGCATACCAGCTTTCACAAAGTCATTATCCTGTACAAGGATGTGCTTAGACAATGGAACCAAGTATTTTTTAACTTCACCATCTTTAGATTCGATTGTAATCTCACGATTACCACGTTTAACTCCACCTAAAGTTACCACACCATCAATCTCAGTTACTACAGCTGGGTTAGATGGGTTACGAGCTTCGAATAATTCCGTTACACGTGGTAAACCACCTGTAATATCTCGGGTTTTACCAGTAGCACGTGGTATTTTAGCGATAATCTGACCAGTTTGGATAGTTTCACCTTCATCAACTGAAACGTGAGCACCTACCGGAATGTTATAACCTTTAATGAATTCACCTTTCTTATCAACGATTTGAACTGAAGGGTTTTTAGTTTTATCACGTGTATCGATAATTACTTTTTCACGGTGACCAGTTTGCTCATCTGATTCTTCACGGAAGGTAACACCTTCTATAATTGCATCAAATTGTGCTTTACCGGCAAATTCTGAAAGAATAACCGCGTTGTACGGATCCCATGAACAGATTTTATCACCTTTTGATAACTTATCACCTTCTTTTACGAATAAGAACGCACCGTAAGGAATGTTATTGGTTACAATGATACGTCCTGTTCCTGGCTCAACGATTTTGAACTCACCAGAACGACCTAATACAACCTGAACAATACCTTCTTCAGTTTTAGTATCAACAGTACGAATATTTTCGAACTCGATAACACCATCAAACTTAGCAACGATGTTAGATTCTGCAGCAATATTTGATGCAGTACCACCCACGTGGAAAGTACGAAGTGTTAACTGTGTACCCGGCTCACCGATTGACTGTGCAGCAATTACACCAACAGCCTCACCTCTTTGAACACGTTTACCAGATGCTAAGTTACGACCATAACATAATGAACAAACACCTCTTTTGTTTTCACAAGTTAATACAGAACGAATTTCGATACCTTCTAATGGAGATTCTTCGATTAGTTTTGCAACTTCTTCGTTGATGTCTTCACCAGCACCTACTAATAATGTATTATCTAAAGGATTGTAAACATCGTGTAATGAAGTACGACCTAAAATTCTATCAAATAATGGCTCAACGATATCTTCCTGATCTTTCAATGCAGTCGTGTACATACCTCTTAAAGTACCACAATCTTCTGAATTAACAATCATATCCTGAGCAACATCATGTAAACGACGAGTTAAGTAACCCGCATCTGCCGTTTTTAAGGCCGTATCTGCCAAACCTTTACGAGCACCGTGAGTAGAGATAAAGTACTCTAATACAGATAATCCTTCTTTAAAGTTTGATAAGATAGGGTTTTCAATAATGTCACCACCTGAACCAGATTTCTGAGGTTTCGCCATCAAACCACGCATTCCGCAAAGCTGACGAATCTGCTCTTTAGAACCACGGGCTCCAGAATCAAGCATCATGTAAACTGAGTTAAAACCTTGGTTATCCGAAGATAACTGAGTCATAACGAAAGTAGTTAACCTGTTGTTGATACGAGTCCAGATATCGATAATCTGGTTGTAACGTTCGTTGTTGGTAATGAAACCCATGTTATAGTTGTTTCTTACCTCTTCAACCTCAGCAGCTGCTTGTTCTAATAAAGTATGTTTCTCTACCGGAATGTTTACGTCTTGTAAATTGAACGATAAACCTCCCTGGAATGCCATACGGAATCCTAATTCTTTGATATCATCTAAGAATTGAGAAGAACGAGCCATACCAGTCATTTTAACTACCTCACCGATAATATCTCTTAACGATTTTTTTGTTAATAATTCATTGATATAACCAACCTCTTCAGGAACCATTTGGTTAAATAATACTCTACCTACAGTTGTTTCCGTTAATTTATTAACGATAGAACCATCAGCTTGTTTAACATTTACCCTTACTTTGATAAACGCATGTAAATCTAATTCTTTCTCGTTATACGCAATAATAACTTCTTCTGGAGAGTAGAAGCTAGAATCTTGTCCTTTTACAACTCTAGTTTCATCAGTTCTACGGCCTTTAGTAATATAATAAAGACCCAAAACCATATCCTGAGAAGGTACCGTAATTGGAGTACCGTTTGCAGGGTTTAAGATGTTATGTGCTGCCAACATTAATACTTGGGCTTCCAAAATTGCTGCATTACCTAACGGTAAATGGACAGCCATCTGGTCACCATCAAAATCGGCGTTGAATGCAGTACACACTAATGGGTGTAATTGGATTGCTTTTCCTTCAATTAACTTTGGCTGGAAAGCCTGAATACCTAGTCTGTGTAATGTAGGTGCACGGTTTAATAATACCGGGTGACCTTTTAATACATTTTCTAAAATATCCCAAACTAATGGATCTTTTCTATCAACAATTTTCTTAGCAGATTTAACTGTTTTTACAACACCACGCTCAATCATCTTACGAATAATGAACGGTTTGTAAAGCTCAGCAGCCATATCTTTAGGAATACCGCACTCGTGTAATTTAAGGCTAGGCCCTACAACAATTACAGAACGAGCTGAATAATCCACACGTTTACCTAATAAATTCTGACGGAAACGACCTTGTTTACCTTTCAAAATATCTGAAAGTGATTTCAGTGCCCGGTTACCTTCTGTTTTAACCGCATTAACTTTACGTGAGTTATCAAATAACGAATCTACAGCTTCCTGCAACATACGTTTTTCGTTACGTAAAATTACCTCTGGTGCTTTAATCTCGATCAAACGTTTTAAACGGTTGTTACGGATAATTACACGACGGTATAAATCATTTAAATCTGAAGTAGCGAAACGACCACCTTCTAATGGAACTAAAGGACGTAATTCTGGTGGAATAACCGGAACAATTTTAACAATCATCCACTCAGGGCGATTCTCAATACGTGTATTAGCACCACGGAAAGCTTCAACAACTTGTAGACGTTTTAAAGCCTCATTTTTACGTTGTTGAGAAGTTTCGTTTGCAGCTTGGTGACGTAAATCGTAAGATAAAGTATCTAAGTTAATACGTTTTAATAAATCTTCTAATGCTTCAGCACCCATTTTGGCGATGAATTTATTAGGATCTTTATCGTCTAAGTATTGGTTTTCTTTAGGTAATTTATCTAAGATATCTAAATATTCTTCTTCAGTTAAGAAGTCCATATAGTTGATACCTTCTTCAGCCATTAAGCCTGATTGGATAACTACGTAACGCTCGTAATAGATAATTAAATCTAATTTTTTAGTAGGTAAACCTAATAAATAACCGATTTTGTTAGGTAACGAACGGAAATACCAGATGTGTGCAACAGGAACCACCAAAGCGATGTGTCCCATACGCTCACGACGTACTTTCTTTTCTGTTACTTCAACACCACAACGATCACAAACAATACCTTTATAACGGATACGTTTGTATTTACCGCAATGACATTCGTAATCTTTTACCGGACCGAAAATACGCTCGCAAAACAAACCATCACGTTCAGGTTTGTAAGTACGATAGTTAATGGTTTCCGGTTTCAACACCTCACCGCTAGAGCGTTCCAAAATAATCTCTGGAGACGATAAGCTAATCGTGATTGATGTGAAATTGCTTTTTAATTTATTATCCTTTTTGTAAGACATATCTCTTGTATAAGGTTAAAGCTTAAAGCTCAAAGACCAAAGCTTTTAGCTCTAGTCTTTAAGCTTTCAGCTTAATTAATCTAACGTAATATCTAAACCTAAACCGCGTAACTCATGTACCAATACATTAAACGATTCTGGTACACCTGGAGTTGGTAGGTTTTCACCTTTAACAATGGCTTCGTAGGTTTTAGCTCTTCCGATAACATCATCCGATTTAACGGTTAATATCTCTTGAAGAATATTAGCAGCACCGAATGCCTCTAATGCCCAAACCTCCATCTCACCAAAACGTTGACCACCGAATTGAGCTTTACCACCCAATGGCTGTTGTGTAATTAATGAGTATGGTCCGATTGAACGGGCGTGCATCTTATCATCAACCATGTGACCTAATTTCAACATATAGATAATACCTACAGTTGTTGTCTGATCGAAACGCTCACCTGTTAAACCATTGTATAAGTAAGTTTTACCTGAAGCAGGAACACCCGCTTTAGCAATCCACTCTTCTACTTCAGTGTGTGTTGCACCATCAAAAATCGGTGTTGCAAATTTAACACCTAATTCCTGGCCAGCCCAAGCTAAAATAGTTTCGTAAATCTGACCAAGGTTCATACGTGATGGTACACCCAGTGGGTTCAACACGATATCAACCGGAGTTCCATCAGATAAGAAAGGCATATCTTCATCACGTACAATACGTGCTACAATACCTTTATTACCGTGGCGACCTGCCATTTTATCACCTACTTTTAATTTACGTTTTTTAGCAACATAAACTTTTGCCATTTGTACAATACCCGATGGAAGCTCATCACCTACACTAATCGCAAATTTATCGCGTTTGTAAGCTCCAAGTTCTTCGTTAACACGAATACCGTAGTTGTGAAGCAACATTTTAATCATCTCGTTTTTGTCATCATCAGTAGTCCATTTGTTAGGGCTAATGTGAGCAAATTCAAGATCTGCTAAAATTTTCTGAGTAAATTTAGCGCCTTTAGCAACCAATAATTCTTTGTAAATGTTAAATACACCCTGTGATGTTTTTCCGTTTACAATCGTGAATAATTTGTCAACTAATTCTGCTTTTAATTTCTCAGTGATATTTGCATATCCTTTGTCTAATTTCTCAATTGCCGATTTTTCCTCAGCTTTTGTAGTTTTCTTAGCACGGCTGAATAATTTAGTATCAATTACTACACCTTGGATTGAAGGAGGAGTTTTTAAAGACGCATCTTTAACATCACCTGCTTTGTCACCAAAGATTGCACGTAGTAATTTCTCTTCAGGTGAAGGATCAGATTCACCTTTTGGTGTAATCTTACCAATTAAAATATCACCTTCTTTTACATCAGCACCAACACGGATAATACCATTTTCATCAAGGTCTTTAGTAGCCTCTTCAGAAACGTTAGGAATATCTGGTGTTAATTCCTCTTCTCCACGTTTAGTATCACGTACTTCTAATTCAAACTCTTCAATATGCAATGAAGTGAAAACGTCATCACGAACAATACGCTCGTTAATTACAATCGCATCCTCAAAGTTGAAACCTTGCCAAGGCATGAAAGCCACTTTTAAGTTTCTACCTAATGCTAATTCACCGTTTTGAGTTGCATAACCTTCACAAAGAACCTGACCTTTAGTAACTTTCTGACCTTTCTTAACGATTGGTTTTAAGTTGATACAGGTATTCTGGTTGGTTTTTTTGAACTTAATTAAACGATAAGTTTTGCTATCACCTTCAAACGAAACTAAACGATCATCTTCGTTACGTTCATATTTAATAGTGATTTCGTTAGCATCTACATATTCTACAACACCGTTGCCTTCAGCATTGATAAGTGTTCTTGAGTCACGAGCAACGCGACCTTCCAAACCTGTACCAACGATTGGCGCTTCAGGACGTAACAATGGCACGGCCTGGCGTTGCATGTTCGATCCCATCAAAGCCCTGTTCGCATCATCATGTTCTAAGAACGGAATTAACGAAGCAGCGATTGAAGTAATCTGGTTAGGCGCAACATCCATTAAGTCTAATTTCTCAGGCTCTATAATCGGGAAGTCACCCTCATATCGTGCTTTAACACGTGGAGTTGTAAATACACCTTTATCATCATACTCTGCGTTAGCTTGAGCGATGGTTTTTCCATCTTCATCTTCGGCAGATAAATAAATAACGTCAGAATCAACTACAACTTTACCTTCTTCAACACGTTTATATGGCGTTTCAATGAAACCTAAATTATTGATTTTAGCATGCACACAAAGTGATGAAATCAAACCAATATTTGGTCCCTCTGGAGTTTCAATTGTACATAAACGACCGTAGTGAGTATAGTGAACGTCACGTACCTCGAAACCAGCTCTCTCACGTGATAAACCACCTGGGCCTAAAGCTGACAAACGACGTTTGTGTGTAATCTCTGCTAATGGATTGGTTTGATCCATAAACTGAGATAACTGATTCGTACCAAAGAAAGAGTTGATAACCGATGATAACGTACGAGCGTTAATCAAATCTGTTGGTGTAAACACCTCATTATCGCGAATGTTCATACGCTCACGGATTGTTCTAGCCATACGAGCTAAACCTACACCGAATTGTGCATATAACTGCTCACCTACCGTACGTACGCGACGGTTTGATAAGTGGTCAATATCATCCACCTCTTCTTTAGAGTTGATTAATTTGATAAGATATTTAACAATTGCAATAATATCTGCTTTTGTTAAAACCTTTACATCATCAGGTGTATTCATTTTCAACTTACGGTTGATGCGGTAACGACCAACATCTCCTAAATCGTAACGTTTATCTGAGAAGAATAAACGATCAATGATACCACGAGCAGTTTCCTCATCAGGTGGTTCTGCGTTACGCAAAGCACGATAGATGTTTTCAACGGCCTCTTTTTCTGAGTTTGATGTATCTTTTTGTAATGTATTATAAATAATGGTATAATCGGCCTGGCTAGCCCCATCTTCCTTAGAAAGGATAATAGTTTTAACACCAGCTTCGATAACCATATCAATGTGTTCGTCT
This sequence comes from Pedobacter jamesrossensis, assembly GCF_042650905.1. Taxonomy (NCBI): domain Bacteria; kingdom Pseudomonadati; phylum Bacteroidota; class Sphingobacteriia; order Sphingobacteriales; family Sphingobacteriaceae; genus Pedobacter; species Pedobacter jamesrossensis. The sequence continues at coordinate 19,114 of NZ_JBHSBY010000110.1, forward strand.
TCTAAAACGGTTTCTCTTTCAAGAATCACTTCATTACGGTCGATAGAAACTACCTCACCTGTATCTTCATCTACAAAATCTTCAACCCATTTTTTTAATACTCTTGCAGCCAGTTTACGACCGATGTACTTCTTTAAGCCTGATTTACTAACTTTTACTTCGTCAGCAAGATCAAAAAGCTCTAAGATATCTTTATCAGAATCGTAACCGATAGCACGTAATAAAGTGGTAACCGGGAATTTTTTCTTACGATCGATGTAAGCATACATTACGTTATTAACGTCTGTAGCAAACTCGATCCATGAGCCTTTGAAAGGAATAACACGAGCAGAATACAATTTGGTTCCGTTTGTGTGACGGCTTTGGCCGAAGAACACGCCTGGAGAACGGTGTAATTGCGAAACGATAACACGTTCTGCACCGTTGATAACAAATGTACCTTTTGGTGTCATATAAGGGATAGTACCTAAATACACATCCTGAATAATCGTTTCAAAATCTTCATGTTCAACATCGTTACAAGAAAGCTTAAGCTTTGCTTTTAATGGAACATTGTAGGTTAATCCACGCTCAATACACTCGTGTATATCGTAACGTGGCGGATCAACAAAATAATCAAGAAACTCTAATACGAAGATATTTCTTGAATCTGTTATTGGAAAGTTTTCAGCAAACACTTTAAACAAACCTTCGCTAGAGCGATCGTCTGATGTGGTATCTATCTGGAAAAATTCTCTGAATGATTGCAATTGCACATCCAGAAAATCCGGATAGTCTATAATGTGCTTACTAGTTGCAAAATTTACTCTTTGTTCGACTGTCTTTGCCAATGGACTAAAAGATTTTAGTTTAAGAATAAACTATTTGTTTGGTTCGGGTTTGAAACATTCTCATCAACCAAGCAAAATGAGATGTTTATAAACAGGTAAAGACACCGACATTTTCAGTCGGTGTCTAATACATTTTTAGCTTAGCTAAATTAAGTGATTACTTAATTTCAACTACTGCTCCAGCTTCTTCTAATTGTTTTTTAAGAGCTTCAGCTTCGTCTTTAGTTACACCAGCTTTTAATTCTTTTGGTGCTCCGTCTACTAAGTCTTTAGCTTCTTTCAAACCTAAGCCAGTTAAGTCTTTAACAAGTTTTACAACTGCTAATTTAGCGCCACCAGCTTCTTTCAAAATAACATCAAATGATGTTTTTTCTGCAGCAGCAGCAGGTGCATCACCACCAGCAGCAGGACCAGCAACTACAGCAGCAGCTGCAGGCTCAATACCATACTCGTCTTTTAAGATTTGAGCTAATTCATTAACTTCTTTTACTGTTAAGTTTACTAATTGCTCAGCAAACGCTTTTAAATCTGCCATTTTATTAAGATTTTAAAAATTTACGTGTGTAATAATTTTGTTTAATTTGCGAACTTAAGGTGTTCGTTAACCTTCTCTTTCTTGTAGAGTTTTAACAATTCCTGCAATTTTGCCTCCGCTTGATTTAAGCGCAGATACAACATTTTTCGCTGGTGATTGTAATAATCCAATGATATCGCCAATAAGCTCTTCTCTCGATTTTAAGCTTACTAAGTTATTCAATTGGTCATCGCCAACGTATACTGATGAATCTATGTATGCTGCTTTAAGCACAGGTTTATCAGAAGTTTTTCTCAAAGTTTTAATCAACTTAGCCGGAGCGTTTGCTGTTTTTGAGAATAATAATGATGAAGAACCTTTAAGGGCTTCGTATATCTCAGAAGCATCACCATCTAAACCTTCAATCGCTTTGCGAATTAAAGAGTTTTTAGCAACCTTCATTACGATATCTCCTTCGAAACATTTGCGGCGGATATTATTGATCTGCTCAACAGAAAGGCTAGAAGTATCAGCAATATAAAAATTGCCAAACTCTTGCATTTGTCCTTGTAGTTCTAAAACTACTTCGTTTTTTTCTTCTCTGTTCATGATTAGATCCCCGCTACTGATTTAGTTTCAATTGCAATTCCAGGACTCATTGTAGAAGACACGTGAATGCTTTTAAAATAAGTTCCTTTTGCAGCAGAAGGTTTTAATTTAGAAATAACCTGAATAATTTCAAGTGCATTCTCATAAATTTTATCCGCTGGGAATGATACTTTTCCTATCGAGGCGTGTATGATACCCGTTTTGTCTACTTTAAAATCAATCTTACCTGCTTTAACCTCAGTTACAGCTTTACCAACTTCGTTAGTTACTGTACCTGATTTTGGGTTAGGCATTAGGTTTCTTGGGCCTAAAACACGGCCTAATTTACCTACCTTAGCCATACAAGCTGGTGTAGTGATAATAATGTCTACATCGGTCCAACCACCTTCAATTTTAGCTACATACTCGTCTAAACCTACGAAGTCTGCACCAGCTGCTCTTGCTTCTTCTTCCTTATCAGGAGTTACTAAAGCTAAAACACGCACAGTTTTACCTGTTCCGTGTGGTAAAGTAGCAATTCCACGTACCATTTGATTCGCTTTACGCGGATCAACACCTAAAGATACATCAATATCAACTGATGCATCAAACTTAGTGGTAGTGATTTCTTTTACCAAAGCAGCGGCAGCCTGTAAAGTATAAGCTTTACCAGCTTCTATCTTAGCATGTGCCTTTTTTTGATTTTTAGTTAATTTCGCCACTGTTGTAAACTGTTTTTTAATTAATTGTTCCAGGGTGCGTCACCAGAAACGGTGATTCCCATACTGCGTGCTGTTCCAGCAACCATACTCATTGCAGATTCGATTGTAAATGCATTTAAATCAGGCATTTTATCCTCAGCAATAACTTTAATTTGGTCCCAGGTCACCGACCCAACTTTTTTACGGTTTGGCTCAGCAGAACCACTCTGTAATTTAGTAGCATCTTTTAATTGGATAGCTACTGGAGGGGTTTTGATGATGAAATCGAATGACTTATCAGCATAAACAGTAATTACAACCGGCAATACTTTACCTGCTTTATCTTGGGTACGAGCGTTGTACTGTTTGCAAAACTCCATAATGTTCACCCCTTTAGCACCTAATGCAGGTCCTACTGGTGGCGATGGATTTGCCGCTCCGCCTTTGATCTGTAATTTGATCATTGCACTGACTTCTTTTGCCATTTTGTGTTTTTTGTTTATTTAAAACTCAATGTTAAATATTGGAAGCATGTAACATTTAATTCCCTTTAGGCTTCTATAAAACTTAAAGGACTGCAAAGATATGGATAATCTTGCAGAGCTGCAATAGATTAGAGAAAATATATTCTGATAATTTCACTTTGTATCTTGACAGTGTTTAACACGTGTTTAAAACACCTTAATTAGATAAGTTATTTTAAACAATTACAGTATGCAAGATATATGCAAAAAAGCTTTCCCTTTTGAGGAAAGCTTTTTTGTATTTTGATAAATCGTAAACCTACAATCGTAAATCAGATTATTCTTTTTCAACTTGCATATAGTTAAGTTCTAGTGGTGTTTTACGACCGAAAATCTTAACCATAACTTTTAATTTTTTCTTTTCTTCGTTTACTTCTTCGATAACACCTGTAAAACCGTTGAAAGGACCATCCATAACTTTGATGTTCTCGCCAACATAGAAAGGAACATTCATCATTTCTCCTTGCTCACTCATTTCATCAACCACACCTAAAATACGGTTAACTTCTGCCTGACGCATTGGAATTGGATTACCAGCTTTATCACCTAAAAAGCCGATAACACTGTTAATTCCTTTAATAATATGCTCTAGCTCACCATCTAAAGTAGCTTCAATTAAAACATAACCTGGATAAAAGTTACGTTCTTTAGCAATTTTTTTACCGTCTTTCATTTGGTAATATTTTTCCATCGGTATTAAAACCTGTGGAACCAAATGAGAGAAACCTAAACGACTAATTTCAGCATCAATATACTGCTTTACCTTTTTTTCTTTACCGCTTACAGCTCTTACAACATACCACTTTAAAAGATCGCTCATTAGTATATTAATTAGAAAGTGATTTGTAGAAAGTATCTAACACAAAAACAGAACCTTTATCCATTGCAAAAATAATTAATGCAATAATTAAAGAGGCTACTAAAACAAGAACTGCCGAATTTTGAAGCTCTCCCCAAGTAGGCCATGTAACCTTACTTGTCATTTCTTCGTATGATTCTTTTATAAACTCAACTACTTTAGCCATATTTAATAATTTGAATGATTGAATTCTTGATTGATAGAATGAGCGAATAATAAATCATTCGAAATTAAAACATTCACCAATTCAATCATTAGTATTTGGCACGGGTGGAGAGATTCGAACTCCCATCAACGGTTTTGGAGACCGGTATGCTACCATTGCACCACACCCGTAATTAGAGAAAGCAAAGTACTTAAGTATTTCTTAAGCACTTTGCTTTGCTTATTTTCTTTAAGTCCCGACGAATCGGGATTTAAAATTTATTTTGAAATTTCAGTTACCTGACCAGCACCTACTGTTCTACCACCCTCACGGATTGCGAAACGTAGACCTTTTTCCATTGCGATAGGAGAAATCAATTTTACAGAGATTGTAACGTTATCACCTGGCATTACCATTTCAGTTCCTTCAGCTAGTGAAATCTCACCAGTTACGTCTGTAGTACGGAAATAGAATTGTGGACGGTATTTGTTAAAGAATGGAGTGTGACGACCACCTTCTGCTTTCGATAATACATAGATTTCAGCTTTGAAATCAGAGTGAGGAGTTACTGAACCTGGTTTACAGATTACCATACCACGACGGATATCAGTTTTCTCAATACCACGTAACAATAAACCTACGTTATCACCAGCTTCACCGTAATCTAAAATTTTACGGAACATCTCAACACCTGTTACTGTAGATTTTAAGTTCTCAGCACCCATACCTAAGATTTCAACTGGATCACCTGAGTTGATTACACCACGCTCAATACGACCAGTAGCAACAGTACCACGACCAGTAATTGAGAATACATCTTCAACAGGCATTAAGAAAGGAAGTTCAGTTAAACGTGGAGGAATTGGAATGTAGCTATCTACAGCATCCATTAACTCCATAATTTTACCAACCCATTTCGCATCACCGTTTAATCCACCTAAAGCAGAACCTTGGATTACTGGAATATCATCTCCAGGGAAATCGTAGAATGATAATAATTCACGAACTTCCATTTCAACTAATTCTAATAATTCAGGATCATCAACCATATCCACTTTATTCATGAATACAACTAACGAAGGAACACCTACCTGACGAGCTAACAAGATGTGCTCGCGAGTTTGTGGCATTGGACCATCAGTAGCAGCAACAACGATAATTGCACCGTCCATTTGAGCAGCACCAGTTACCATGTTCTTCACATAATCCGCGTGACCTGGACAGTCAACGTGTGCATAGTGACGGTTAGCTGTTGAATACTCAACGTGAGCTGTATTGATTGTAATACCTCTTTCTTTTTCCTCTGGAGCAGAGTCAATAGATTCGAATGAACGTGCCTCAGATAAACCTGCATCAGCTAAACATTTTGTAATAGCTGCTGTTAAAGTTGTTTTACCGTGATCGACGTGACCGATGGTACCGATGTTTAAGTGCGGTTTACTGCGGTCAAATTTTTCTTTTGCCATTTTATTTATAACTAATTAGTAGGTTAACTTTTTTATTATTTTATTTATTGTTTTATTGCAATGCAACACAAAAAACCTTGCCTCTTCTGTATTTATAACAGATTTAACAAAGCTATTTTACCTGAGCCAACTATGGGAATTGAACCCATGACCTCTTCCTTACCAAGGAAGTGCTCTACCGCTGAGCTAAGTCGGCTTATTAGTTTTCAGTTCCCAATGTTCAGCTCTCAGTTCAAACTGTTAACTGCAAACCACCAACTGCTCACTTCAATTTAGAGCGGAAGACGAGGTTCGAACTCGCGACCTATAGCTTGGAAGGCTATCGCTCTACCAACTGAGCTACTTCCGCTTATCAATTTCCGATTGTGAATTTTAGATTTACAAACTTTCATTCATAAATCTAAAATCTTTAAATCTAAAATTAATGTGGGGAGAGAAGGATTCGAACCTTCGAAATCTTGCGATAACAGAGTTACAGTCTGTCCCATTTGGCCGCTCTGGAATCTCCCCATTTTCTATTTACGATTTTTGATTTACGAGTTACGATTTTTCAATCATCAATCTAAAATCTTTAAATCTAAAATAAAAAGAGCCTCCTATCGGAATCGAACCAATGACCTACTGATTACAAGTCAGTTGCTCTACCAGCTGAGCTAAGGAGGCTTTAATTTTGCGCAATAATACGAAAAAACTTAATTTTTCATACTATTAACGTGTTTTTTAAAGTATTTATCTTTTCACAGAACTTATCCAATTCTTTTTTGAGGTAACCCCCTTTCCGAATTGGAATGCAAATATACACACTTATATTTCTATTCAAAATAAATTTGAAAAAAAATTAGCAAGCTTAATGGCTCGCTAATTTTATATTCATTTTTTAAGAAAATAGTTGCTTAGTAATCAGATATTTCGCTTTCACTTAATATCGTTTTCTGTTCACTAATTTTTTTTCTAGTTTTCTCTTTATGCTTCGTTATTTGCTTTCTTAATGATTCGATGGCCAGATCAGTAGCCTCTTCAAATGATTTACATTGTTCTTTAGCGAATAGGGTTCCACCTGGCACAATCAGCTTTATCTCACTAATTTTATTGGCTTCGTCTTCTACGTTCTCTAATTTTAAATACACTTCGCCACTAATAATCTGGTCAAAAAACTGATCCAGCTTGTTTGCTTTCTTCTGTATAAAATCTAACAACTTACTGTCTGCACTGAAGTGGATTGATTGAACTCCGATTTTCATTTTTCCTCCTTTTTTTACGCCTTTGGATGGGCTTGTTTATAAATTGTTTTTAATCTTTCGATTGAATTGTGTGTGTAAACCTGTGTAGCCGCCAAACTCGAATGCCCTAAAAGCTCTTTAATTGCATTTAAATCGGCGCCAGCATTAAGCAAGCTGGTTGCATAGCTATGCCGCAGTACATGCGGGCTTTTTTTATCATTTGTTGATACTAAGCTTAAATAAGAACTCACAATACGGTATACTAGCTTTGGATAAGCCACAGCACCTTTATTAGTAACGATTAAGTTAAGCAAATTGTTATTAAAGTTTTGCAACTTTTTTAAGTCTGTATAGTTATTTAACTGATTAGTAAGCTGTTTATTTATAGGTATAATTCTTTCCTTATTCCGCTTACCTAGCACCTTTATTGTTCCACTATAAACATCAACATCTGTTTCTTTTAATTGCAAAAGCTCGGCTAAACGCATCCCCGTACCAAATAGTAACTCAATTACCAGATGATCTCTAACCGAGCTAAAACTATCATCAAAAAATTCTGACGAGTCTAAAAGATTATCTAGTTTTTGTGTTTCTATGAAAACAGGTAAACGCTTCGGGATTTTAGGTGCTTTAATTAAAAGCATTGGGCTCTGCTCAACCTTACCTTCGCGAAGCAAAAATTTATAAAAACTGCGTAGAGCAGATATTTTACGATTAATGGTGGCTGCCGTAGATTTCAATTCCATTAAATCGACCATATAGCTTCTTATATGTGTATGCTTGATCTCAGAAAAACTTAATTCGAATGTGTTTTCCAGATAGGCTTGAAACTGAGCTAGATCCGTTTTATAAGAAGTTACCGTATGCTGAGCGTAACGTTTCTCGTGTGATAGATAGGTTATAAAACTATTCAGCAGCATTTAATATATATTAGTTCGGCACTTAGAATGAAGTTACTAATAGTTTTAATATTAAGAAATTATTAACAGAAAATTTTACAATCGAGTAGGAAGATAGGGATTAGTTCCCTATCTGTCCTCTCACACCACTGTACGTACCGTTCGGTATACAGCGGTTTGTTGAAACAGTATCTCTTGACAACC
>NZ_JBHSBY010000111.1:0-27323 GCF_042650905.1 Pedobacter jamesrossensis
TCAGATCACAGTTCAGAGGTGTGAGGAATGTGAAATTCTTTCTATTCAGATTATCTAAAATTTATGCATAAGATTAATCCCCAACTTTTTTGCTTGATCCGTTAAATCATTAAACGGGGTAACTTCGATCAGTTTTACTGTGTAATTAATATCTGCTACTTTAAATTGGACACGCTCGCTAATACCTGCAGTTTTGCAATCGTAACCAATGCAAAGGCTTTCACTTTTAGTTTGTAATCCTGTTTTTGTGGTTAACGACACAAGCGCTTTTCCAGCTACTGCACAAAATGCATTTATCGGACAACGATTATCTTCTATTGCAGTAACCGTAAATGTTGTTGCGCCAATGGTTTGGGGCGAATTAATAGTGAAATCTTTGGCTTCTGTACCTGCAACAAATTTTTTCTTACAGCCAGATGTTAAGATAAGTAATGCGATAAAAAGATAATAAAAGTTTTTCATTTTGTAGTTTTTTGGTTTATCTCAAAACGAAAAAGATTAGAAAAACGCTACACTTAAATCGAAATCCAATGTGCTCCCTCAATCATTGAAAGTAAGTCGGTTCTTGGCTCAAGATTTAAATAGGGATAAGTTACTTTAGAAAGATAAAGACCCGTTGGGTGAGCGGGTGCAATAATATTACCTATTTCTAAAGAAATAAAATGACTTTCAAACTCGTCAACGCTTAATTCGCCTTTACCTACTTTTATAAGCTGCCCCATAATTATGCGGATCATTTTTCCCAAAAATCGGTTACTGGCAATGTTAAAACGAATTCTATCTCCTTTGGCGTTCACAAATAAATCGGCTTCCATTACATTACATTTGGTATGGTCGTACTTATTTGGGTGGGTGCAAAAGGCTTTATAATCCTTATACTTCGTTAAAAGATTTACTGCCGCTTTCATTTTATGTAAGTCGAGATTTGCTTCCTGATAAAGGGAACTTTGTGTGCTTAAAAACGGGTCTTTGTAAGTATGTAAAAAGTAATCATACTTCCGCTGAACGGCATCAAAACGAGCGTGAGGCTTACCCTCCATTTTAATAATATCGAAAACGGCGATGTTGTAAGGTAAAGCCTTATTTAGGATGAAAAGTAAATCAAATTCAATTTCTTTTTCAAAATCTGCGTGAAAGAAAAACTGACTCGCATGTACGTGAGCATCCGTTCGGCCACAGCCAATAATAGGAATTGTTGTTTTAAAAATTTTAGAAAGCGTTTGCTCTATAACTTCCTGAACGCTTTTAACGCCAGGTTGTCTTTGCCAGCCACTAAAATATTGACCCTGATAGGCGATGTGAAAGAAATACCTCATTATAGTGCTGCAATTTTACGCAAATTTTAGCTCCGAAGTGATTAAATCCTATTTTTGTGTTTTAGAAAATACCAATGAACTCAATTAATTGCCCTTGCGGAACTGGCTTGCAATACGAAAATTGTTGCCAACCTTATCATTTAAAAACTAAACTTGCACTAACCACCGAAGCCTTAATGCGTTCTCGTTATGCAGCATTTGTAGTAGCCGATGGCGATTATTTATTTGAAACTACGCACGCAAGTAAGAGAAAAGGGAATTCTAAAGAGGCTTATTTAAAAAGTGCCAAAAATACCAAATGGCTTAAACTCGAAATAATTTCTTCAGCTTTTGATGTGGTGGAGTTTAAGGCTTACTACTTGACGAGTAAATTTAAAACAGAAGTGCTGCATGAAAAGTCTAACTTCAAATTAGAAGATGGGAAATGGTATTATGTTGATGGCGAGTTTTATTAAGATAAAAAATCATATAAATTTTGCGATTATCCTTAAACGTCTACCTCTAAAGTAAGCTCTATTTGTCCAACATTTGTTTTGTAAACGTCTAAAGACACTAAATCAACTGTATTCACATCAAAATCTTGTGCTTTAGCAATCGCTAAGTATTTTTCTCTTATCTCAATTAAAAGTTGTTTTCTTGTAAAACCAGATTCCGAATTTAAAACAAAAGAAACTGGCTCTTCTAATGGATATTCTATCGAAATTGTGATTTCACTTTCAGAAATAACAATTTCATCAGCATCAACTAAGTTCAATATTTCTTCGTTTCCACGCCCAATATTTACCCACGGAATAATCCCATCATCACCTATGGTTCGTGTTGCCCTAACATTAAAAGTAATAATGTTAATTAGGTTTTTAGGGATTTGATTGTCGTTATCTTCTAAATTCATATTTACAATTTCTTCGCCTCGTTCCAATAAATATCCATTTCGGCAAGCGTCATATCTGCCAAAGCTTTTCCATTTTGTTTTGCTTTGTCCTCTAAATATTGAAAACGCTTAATGAATTTCCTATTAGTCTTCTCCAAAGCATTTTCTGGATTAATGTTGATGAAGCGAGCGTAATTGATTAACGAGAAAAGTACATCGCCAAATTCAGATTCAGCTTTTTCTACATCTATGGCTATATTATCTGCTACATTAAATTCAGCTTTAAATTCCTGAAGTTCTTCCTCAACTTTTTCCCAAACCTGGTTTTTGTCTTCCCAATCAAATCCTACACCACGAGCTTTTTCCTGTATTCTTGAGGCTTTAACCAAAGCTGGCAAAGAAGTTGGAACACCAGCCAAAACAGATTTATTTCCCTCTTTTAGTTTTATTTGTTCCCAATTGCGTTTTACATCTTCTTCATTTTCTACTTCAACATCACCATAAATATGTGGATGACGATTAACCAATTTATCGCAAACGCCATTTAAAACATCAGTAATGTTAAAATCATTAGTTTCTGAAGCAATTCGAGAGTAGAAAACTAAATGCATCATCACATCGCCTAATTCCTTTTTAATTTCGTTTAAATCACCCTCTAAAATAGCATCGCTTAACTCGTAAGTTTCTTCGATGGTTAAATGGCGCAGGGTTTCCATGGTTTGTTTTTTATCCCAAGGGCATTGCGTACGAAGTGTATCAAGAACGGTTAAAAGTCTGTTAAAGGCATCAGCAGGATTATTTGCAATGACAGGAATTGGATTATTCGGCATGGTTTATAATTTATCGAACGCTAAAATACCAAACCCAAGCGATTAAGAAAAATTGAAACGGAATTCTGAACCATAAATACTTAATTCCTGGTCCGGGTTTGTGTAAATTTTCGTAATTAATTTGATGTTTTGCAGCGTAAATGTTAGCAGGTAAAATGGCGACAAGAAAGACTATCAATGCTATTCCGGTGTAATAACGGGTAACTTCAATACTTAAACCAATCGCAAATAGAATTTCTAAAATACCCGTAAGGATTACAATTTCTACTTTCTTTGGAATAAAAAGAGGAATCATTGCCGCCATACTGGTTTTAAATTTGAAATGACCGATTGCTGTAAAAATTAACATTACAGCCATTGCAATGTTGCCAGCGAAGATATTGCCTTTATCAAAATTAGTGTGGCTACCAAAGGCAAGCAAGGCTACATAAACAATAAGTAGTACAAATAGGGGTTTCATGAATAGTAATATTTAACCGCAAAGTAAGTAAAGAATAACGCAAAGAGCTCAATGCTAAGTTTAAAGTATCTTAATAACCATTGTGTCCTCTGCGTTTAAAAATCACGATATCAAATTAAAAGCAATCAAAATCGTGGCAACAAAAAGCACAATTAAGCCCGATAAGAATATAAAGTCGGCAGTTTTCTCTAAACGTTGACTGATGGATTCTCCTTTTCTCATCGAGATAAATGATAGGATACAACTCGTCATAAAGCACATTACAGCGACAACGGCGAATTCATCAATTAGCGAACTATCAGATAGATTTAACTTTTTTAATGAGGTACGTACGATGAAACATATCCCCAATAAGTTGGCAGATGTGCTTAAAATATGAGGAGAACGGGTTTCTGCCATTTAATCTTTTTCCTCTAATTTAATCTTTTTTGTGATTCGATAAACACGTTTTTTCTTTTCAGGTTTATGTTCTTCACCCATTAAAATTCCCCAAGGCTTTAAGGTGTCAACTCTATCGAAAATAATTTTTAGCATCGCCAAGTATGGAATGCATAAAAACATACCTGAAATACCCCAAATCATTTCGCCAATTACAATTCCTAAGAAAGCAAATAAAGCATTGATTTTTACTTTCGAACCTACAACCAACGGCATTAAAATGTTGCCATCAAGAGCATGCACACCAATAAAAGTAATTAAAACGAGTAAAACTTTCCCAGCTCCAGCTGTTGCAAAAGTGATTAAACAACTTACAACCAAGGCGAATAAAATCCCCAAATAAGGAACAACATTAAAAATACCCGCAACCAAGCCTAATAAAATAGCATATTTTACACCCAATAAACTTAAAATTGCAATCATTAAAATGGTTACAATAAGCATCTGGAGGAATAACCCGATAATATATTTCTTAATAATATATTGAATTTGAGATACAATTTCGGTAACCTTTTCTTTATGTTCTTGCTTAAAAACAGATGTTAAAAAGGTGAATAAAACCCTCCGGTAATTTAATATGAAGAAAGTAAACAATAAGGTGAAAGCTAAAAATAATAGTGTAGAAGATAGTGTTGCTAATGTTGTGGCAACAATTGTTGCACTGGTAGCCAATGCTTTCTCTGTACTGTCGTTTAAATAAGCAAGCTGTTTTTCTGTATTTACATTAAATGTAGTCGAAATCCAATGTTGCAATTCGTGGAAAGAAACATTTGCTTTTTGTTTTAGTAAAGGCCAATCTTTCCATAAATCGCTTAGCTGGTTTCCGAAAAAGTAAATAATACCACCAATTCCGGCAATCATTAAAATTACAGAAACAATTGCTGCCAAACTTCTTTTCATCTTAAGTTTTTGTTCTAAAAAGTTGGCTACAGGTAGCAATAAAATCCCCATTAATAAGGAGAATAGCAGTGGTGCTAATAGCGATTGTCCTAAAATGGCGATGTATGTTAAACTGATTAAACAGAAAAGTACCAGCGCAAGTTTTGGTAGAAAAGAGAGTTTGTCTTTCATTGTATAACTTAAAATCCAGATAAATACAAAATGCCCGATTAATTGTTTCATTAATCGGGCATTTAAATATAATAGATTATTTTTTAATAGATACTCGCTTTATCTAAAAGTGAAATATCTTCTGGTGTTAATTTTAAACTAGCAGCTTGTGTAAAGGATTTTAGCTGACTTAAATCAGTTACGCTAGCAATTGGAGCTGTAATTGATGGATGATAGATTAACCATGCCAATGCAACAGAAGCTTGCTCGACATTGTGCATATCTGCAACTTTATCCAATGCATCTAAAATTCTAAATCCACGTTCGTTTAAATATTTTTTAACGCCACCTCCACGCTGACTTTTAGTTAAATCATCCTCGCTACGGTACTTGCCAGTTAAAAAACCGCTCGCCAAAGAATAATAAGTAATTACACCTAAATCATGCTCTAAGCAAATTTTTTCATGGTCTCTTTCAAATTCTTCTCTATCAAAAAGATTGTATCCAGGCTGATAAACCTGATATTTAGGCAAATCATTTGCAGCAGAAGCAAGCAACGATTCTTTTAATCTATCGGCCGAAAAGTTTGATGCACCAATCCACCGTACTTTACCATCCCTGATTAAAGTTTCGTAGGCACCCAAAGTTTCCTCAACTGGTGTTGTTTCATCATCGAAATGCGAAAAATATAAATCTACATAGTCAGTTTGCAGACGAGAAAGCGAGTGCTCAACTTCATTAATTATGTAATCCTTTTTTAGCGATTTGCCTAGGCCCATATCAGAACCAACTTTGGTTGCAATAATTACGTCGTGGCGTTTGTTATGTTTTTTAAGCCAACTACCAATAATTGTTTCCGATTCGCCACCTTTATTTCCGGGTACCCAACGAGAATAAACATCAGCTGTATCAATAAAATTGAAGCCACTTTCAATGAAATGGTCTAAAATTTCAAAGGATTTTTGCTCGTCGATAGTCCAACCGAAAACATTTCCTCCAAAAACTACTGGCGCAATATTTAAATCTGTTTTACCTAATATTCTTTTTTTCATGATACACATTTTAGTAATGATTTAACAAAAATATTAGGTTCTGGTTTTGCTGCCGTGGTTTAAGTTACGTCAGATTTTTATTGTGATAGTTATTTGAAAAGCAATTCATCACTTTTTGAAGTTAGTCCCGTGTTAGGCTATATCTTTTAACTGTATTTTCGCACAGCCCCAAATAACAGTTAAAAGGATGCCGCTGCACCAGGGTTTAGAAACTTCTGTATTTACAACTATTTAAGTTTCCTAACAATTTGCAAAACCTTAAGCCTTATACCTTTTAACCCTCAGCCTTTGTAGCTCTCAACATTTCTCGCTTCCCAGGTGCGCCTGGTAATTTTTCAATGGTAAAACCATTGGCCTTAACTGCTCTTTTTAGTTTTCCTGTAATGGCGTAGGTAACAAAAGTTCCGCCAGGTTTTAAGAAACTACAAGCATGACTTATAATTTCATCGCTCCACATTTCTGGCTGGTGTTGAACAGAAAAGGCATCGTAATAAATTACATCGAACTTTTTATCGGTGCTAAACTCTGTAAGTGTAGTATGCGGAATTTCTAAATTGCAAAGTGGAGATATATTTTGCGTTTCAGTCAAAGCTTTATCGTATCCAGCAGTAAAATCGCTCCAAATTTGAGGAGAAACATATTCCGAATAACCTGTTTGATTAATTACATCTAAGGTTAAAGGGAAGGCCTCAATGCTGGTGTAGTTTAATTTTATGTTGTTTAACGTACAATACTCGAAACTCAAAATAAAGTTTAATCCTGTGCCAAAGCCAACCTCTAAAATCGAAATTTCTGATTTTTCTGCCGATGCAAATTTTAAACCTGCATCAATAAAAACGTGTTTACTTTCTTGCAAAGCGCCATGTTTGCTATGGTAATGTTCGCCAATGGTTTCATTGTAAAGTGTATTCGAACCATCGGCGGTTTTAGTAATAATGTTCATGTATTTAGCAGGGTTTGAAAGATTGAGTGATTTTCAAAATAATGATGCAAAGATAGGTCAGGATTTTAAACATTAAAGGATTTTAAGATATTGATTTAGACTGAGCTTTGGTCTTTCCGCTTTCAGCTCTTATCTTTGGTCTTATTATGGATATCGAATCTTTCAGAGAATATTGTTTAAGTCTGCCGGGTACAACCGAAGGCATAAAATGGGAGCATCTGTGTTTTATGATTGAAGAAAAAATCTACATCATCATAGCCATAGAGGAGGGGACTAGGTTTTCTATTAAATGTAATCCAGATGATTTTGACACACTAACAGCAAGAGATGGAATTTCACAAGCTTACCATTTGGCAAAACGCCAGTGGATTCAGGTAGAAAATCTGGATGTATTAAATGATAAAGAATTAAAAGAAAGAGTTGCCGATTCTAGAGCAATGGTTTTAGCAAAGTTGCCAAAGAAAACACAAGCAAAATATGCAGAAAATAATTCCTAATAATTTTTATTGTTTACCATTATCTTTTTTTATCCCCTTGTCTGCATTAATTTCTTTGGATTTCATCACGTTGAAACGATACATATCTTCGGTAGGAACTAATTTTCTTGTACACTTTTCAATATCTGTTCCCTCTTGCCATAAATACGGACGGAAGCTATACGTTTTACTGCCATCCAAATTTCCAATAAACTGATCCCAGCTGGTCCAACGTAAACCTTTGTAAAATTTGGACAAGTCGCTATCAAAACAGAATATCAAGAATTCGCCGTAGCCAGCACCAAGTGGTTGCCATGTTAAAGTATTCGGCTCCAGATAGTATACGTTTTTAATGTCTTTCCCTAAACCACCATAATTAATAGCAAAGAAACCTCCAACAGCATCATCAGCAATTAAAAGATAAGGAACGTTATCGCCATATTCTTTAATTGTTTTGTCCTTATTCCACTCTGCAACATTTCTGCTTAAGCGTTCACTACCTGAACCTAAAATTCTAATCCACCCATTATCGACCATAATTCCGCCAGTATTGTAGATTACAGAGCCAAGTGTGGCATAGGTTGTCATTTGAGAATTATACAAAACTTCTTTAGCCTTTGTAGAATCTACAGGCAAAACTTCAACTTTATTTTTTGCAGCACCAATCCATTTTTGCACAAGTGGCCAAGCTGGGTCGGTATTGTTTATTAATTTATCTAAACTTATTAGTTTGTTTTGCGCTGATGCAGCTAATGAAAACGAAGATAAGCTTAGAATAAATAATGTTTTGAGTATGCTTTTCATGCCGGGATTTTATGTTTTTCAAAGATATAATGATAATCAGAAAATTATAATGGAACTTATTAATTTTAATGGCTAGTTATTTTGATTATTATTTGTTGAAAGCGAGGTTTTATAGGCTACTTATCTATGTCTAATGTCATGCTGAATTTATTTCTGTATTAAGACCCAGATATAAATTGAGCGTGACGACCGCCATTACCCAAAACCTAATTAAAATATCCATAAAAAAACGCTCTCGAATTGTCGGGAGCGTTCATATTATAGGTTTGATATTCCTCTCAGGGATGAAAATCTTTGGCTTTTAAATAGAAAACCTTCAGCCCTCTACCTTAAACCCTGAACCTTAAAATTACCACATTCTAATCCTATCTTCTGGTTTTTTGTATAATTTATCACCAGGTTTAACATCAAAAGCGGTGTACCAAGCATCCATATTTACCGGTGCACCAATTGTACGGTACGGACCAGGAGAATGCGGGTCAGTTTTAATTAACTGAGCAGCGCTTTCTGGTAAAATATTACCTCTCCAAACCTGTGCCCAAGCTAAGAAGAAACGTTGATCTGGAGTAAAACCGTCAATTTTCTCATTGCTTTGGCCTTGTTTAGTCATTTTAAATGCCGTGTAAGCCGCATTTAAACCACCTAAATCACCAATATTTTCGCCCATTGTTAATTTACCAATAACATGTACAGTATCTAAAACGGTGTAAGCATCAAATTGTTCGCCTAAAGCTTTTGTTTTAGCGTCGAATTTAGCTTTGTCTTCTGGAGTCCACCAGTTTTTTAAATTACCTTTTGCATCATATTGACTTCCGCTATCATCAAAGCCATGGCTCATTTCGTGACCAATAACCGCACCAATGCCGCCGTAATTTAAGGCATCGTCAGCATTTGGGTCGAAGAAAGGGAACTGTAAAATTCCAGCAGGGAAGGTAATTGAATTCATTGTAGGGCTGTAAGATGCATTTACAGTTGGTGGCGTCATACCGAACTTGGTACGATCTACTGGTTTACCCAATCTATTTACATTTTCATTGTAGCCCCAAACGCTTGCATTACGCAGGTTTTGAAAATAAGTTGCTCTATTAATATTTAAACCAGTGTAAGTTTCCCATTTAGTAGTGTAGCCAACTTTCGGCTCAAAAGCAGCAAGTTTTTCTAGTGCTTTTTTCTTAGTTTCTGCGCTCATCCATTCCAAACCATTAATTCTGATTTCGAAAGCTTTACGCAAGTTAACAATCATGGCGTCCATACGGGCTTTAGCCTCAGGTTTGAAATACTTCGCCACATAAAGCTGACCTAATAATTCGCCAATTGTGCCATCAGTTAACGATGACATACGTTGCCAACGTGGAGTTTGAACTTTTTGTCCGGTTTGTGCTTGTGTGAAAGCGAAACTTGCTTTAACAAATGGCGAGCTTAAGCTCGATGCAGAACCTTTTAAAAGATTCCACTCTAAATAAGTTTTCCAATCAGCCACAGAAACCGATTTCAACATAGCATCTACACTTGCCATAAATTTAGGCGAAGAAACCAATAAAGTATCCTGACCTGTAATTTTGAATTTAGGTAAATATGTTGCCCAGTTAATATCGGGTGTTTTTTTGTTTAATTCGGCAACTGTAAGTTTGTTATAAGTAGCATAAGGGTCACGCATTTCCAGGCGGCTCATTTGTGCTTCCGCAAATTGCTTTTCTATTTTGAAAACGGTTCCAGCTTTTTGCTTAGCAACTTCAGGTGCATTTCCTGTTAGCGTAAATAGCGTGGTCATGTAAGTATTGTAAGCTTCACGAATTTTCACACTACGTGTATCGTCTTTTAAATAATAATCGCGGTCTGGTAACGTAGTGCCACCCTGACCAATGTTAACCATATATTTGTTAACGTTTTTACGGTCTTGGCCAACACCAACTCCAAACATGGCGCCAGCTAAACCATTTACACGCATATATGCAACCTGATCTAAAACACCCTGAATATCTTTAATCTGTTTAATTTTTTCTAAATCGGCTTTGATTGGCGTGTAACCTAATTTTTCAATTGTTACCGTATCCATCGCAGCTGCGAAGAAATCGCCAACTCTGCGTTTTACCGAACCTACAGGAGCCGATTTATCAGCTGCAGCATCTTCAACTAAAGTTTTTACTGCATTGATATTGAAATCGCGAAGTTCGTTAAATGAGCCCCAGCGTGTTTCTTTCGCCGGAACAGGATTGTTTTTAATCCACGTACCACTTGCGTACTGGTAGAAATCGTCGCCTGGTTTAACAGATAAATCCATGTTAGCAGGGTCGATATATTTTTTTGGTGCTTGCGCATTTGCCGAAAGACCAGCGGCGACTATACCAAGTGCCGCAAAATATCCTTTCAAATTTTGGTATTTCATTCGCTTAAAAAGTTAGTTTTTACAGCGAAATTTAAGAAATACTAATTAATACTGAAACTTTATATTAGAAATATTACTTGTTAAACCAATAGTAAAGTTTGGTAAGGCCAAGTCTTCTCAGGAATTCGGTAGGCGAAAATAGGGTTTTAATAGATTTCATGATTTTAAATCTTTTATACACTATTAACATTTTTTAACACTATTTATTGTGTAGTTGTAAAAATTTTGATTATTAAGAATGATTTGAAATAAAGCACTAATTTTGAAGAAATGCATATTTAAGTTTACAGGATTTGAAAACTAATGTTAGTATTTCATAGGATTTGTAGTCCCGCCATTCGCTGCAATCTTTTTGTTAATGTCAGTCTGAGCCCGTTGAAGAAATGCTACAAAAAGTATTTTCGCTATTGTCGGGTTTATTTAACTTTAAACATTGCTACTGTTTGAGCCACCTAAACCCGACAAAGTGGAAAACCCGGAGGCCAATTTTTTATTGGCCGAGGATTTGAAACGATGGCGGGAAGAAAGAAACCGAAAAGTATTTAACAGTGCTTTTCAAAAAAAGATATTTAAATGAGTCATACCCACGATAAAGAGGATAGCTGTTGCAGCAAAGCACATAATCAAAACCACCAACAAGGGCATTCGCACGAAGACGGCGATGAACACAACCACGACCATGGTGGGGACCCGACCGCATTTAAAACTTATTTACCAGCTATATTTACACTTGCGATGCTGCTTATTGGTATTGCTTTCGATAATATTTTCAACGTTGAGGCTTTTAAAATTATCCGCCTGTATTGGTATATTGTGGCTTATTTGCCAGTCGGGATTCCGGTTTTAAAAGAAGTTTGGGAAACCTTTAAAGCAAAAGATTTCTTTACCGAATTTTCATTGATGTCTATCGCTACCATCGGTGCTTTTGCAATTGGAGAATATCCTGAGGGCGTAACCGTAATGCTTTTTTATACCATTGGGGAGCTTTTTCAAATGGCTGCTGTTAATAGAGCCAAAAGAAATATTGCGGCCTTGCTCGATGTTAGAGCGGATGTTGCTCATGTTTTAAGAAACGGAAAATATGAAAACATAAATCCAGAAAAGGTAGAAATTGGTGAAACCATTCAAATAAAAGCAGGCGAAAAACTCCCTTTAGATGGCGAAATGTTATCAGAAAAAAGTAGTTTCAATACAGCTGCTTTAACTGGCGAAAGTAAGCCCCAAACCATAAAAAAAGGCGAAACCGTTTTAGCTGGAATGTTGAATTTAGATAAGGTTATTGAGGTAAAAGTAACGAAAGTTTTTGCAGATAGTGCCTTATCTCGGATTTTGGAAATGGTTCAAAATGCAACTACCCGGAAAGCGAAAACAGAATTATTCATCCGCAAGTTTGCTAAAGTTTACACGCCAATTGTGTTCTTTTTGGCGTTGGCTTTAGTTACTATCCCGATTTTAATTTTAGGTAACGAATATCATTTTCAAACCTGGTTATACCGTTCGCTGGTTTTTCTGGTCATTTCTTGTCCTTGTGCTTTGGTTATTTCTATTCCGCTGGGTTATTTTGGTGGTATTGGTGCAGCCTCTTCAAATGGAATTCTATTTAAGGGATCCAATTTTTTAGATTTAATTACCAAACTTAATGTCGTGGTAATGGATAAAACCGGAACATTAACAAAAGGCGTTTTTAAGGTTCAAAAAGTAGAAAGTAATATTGATGAAAATGAATTTCTAAATCTTTTAACCTCAGTTGAGGCAAAATCTACCCATCCAATTGCAAAAGCGATTGTAGAATATGCAGGTGAAAAAGAAATCCATGCGGCAGAAAATATCGAAGAAATTGCCGGAATGGGTTTAAAGGGTACTGTAAATGGCAAAGAAATTTTAGCTGGAAATATTAAGCTTTTAGAAAAATTTAATATCGATTTTGATCCGAAAATTGCAGATATTGAGGAAAGTATTGTGGTGCTTGCGGTTGATAAAAAATACGCTGGCTATGTTTTAATCGCCGATGAAATTAAAGAAGATGCTGCTGATGCAGTTAAACAATTGCATGAAAATGGCATAAAACAAGTCGTAATGTTAAGTGGCGATAAAACGACTATCGTTAAAAAAGTTGCTGGTTCTTTAAGTATTGATTCTTATTTCGGCGATTTATTGCCAGAAGATAAAGTTGCCAAACTTGAAGAAATTAAAAAAGACAAAACCAAAGTGGTTGCTTTTGTTGGCGATGGTATAAACGATACACCGGTTTTAGCCATTAGCGATATTGGCATGGCAATGGGCGCTATGGGGAGCGATGCCGCAATCGAAACTGCCGATGTAGTTATTCAGACTGACCAGCCCTCTAAAATAGTTACGGCTATAAAAATTGGCAAGGCCACTAAAAAAGTTGTTATTCAAAATATTGTGTTGGCTTTCGCTGTAAAGGCTATCGTTTTAATTTTAGGTGCTGGTGGTTTAGCCACCATGTGGGAAGCTGTTTTTGCTGATGTTGGTGTAGCACTTTTAGCAATTTTAAATGCGGTTAGGATTCAAAAAATGAAGTTTTAGCCTTGGTTTGTGCCTCCACGAAACGAGGCGTAGCTACAATTTCTGATTACTATAAATTTTAGTATATTTGATTATGTCCGAGCCAATTCCATATCCTGATTTACACGATGAACCCGTTCGGGAGTTTAATGAAATTGATGCATCATTAACTTACAGTTATGCAAATTATTTGAACTGGCTTTTTGATGATAGGGTAGAACTGATTAAAGGTAAAATCTTTAAAATGAGCCCTGCGCCATCGAGAGTTCATCAGTAAATTTCTAGAAATATATTTAATCCGTTGGTTAACTTTCTTAAAAATCTACCATGTAAAGTTTATTGCGCTCCTTTTGATGTTCGTTTTCCTAAAAAAAGCAAAGAAGATAAGGATGTATTTACGGTTCTACAGCCAGACATTTGTGTGGTTTGTGATAAAAGTAAATTAGATGATCGTGGTTGTATTGGTGCTCCTGATATTGTTGTCGAAATTTTATCGCCTGGAAATACCAAAATGGAACTTTTACATAAGTACAAAGTTTATGAGGAGTTCGGCGTAAAAGAATATTGGGTGGTAAGCCAAAGCGACCAAAATATTTTAATTTATACCCTCAACGATTTAGGGGAATTCCAACCCTCAAAACTGTTTACTTTAAGCGAAAAAATTACCTCGTCTGTTTTGCCAGGTTTTGAACTGGAATTGGATGATGTTTTCGAAGATTTGGATTAAGAGATTAAAGGAGAAAGACTAAAGCTGAAAAGTAGTTTTATGCACATCTTCATTGCTGTAGAGGTACGAAGTAATCTTAAAACGCCGGGTTATCAAAATCTTACAACAAGTCTTTTCAGTAGGAAATGATTTTTCTACTTCCCATGTTTGCTCCTATTTCAATCAAATTTTCTCATGTTATTTCTAGGTATTATATTTTCGTTGAGCTTTTAATATACACAAGCAGAACTTTATAAATCTGATTGACGGGAATCCCGATTTTTTATCGGGCGGAAAAAAAGCAGGGTTAACATAAAAATGAAATGCTGTTCTTACTTTTTAAAAAATAAAGAAACACCACACCTTGTAGGCATCCCTCTGGGAGAGGGAATTATGTGGCACCTAAATTTCACTTTAGTCTTTAATCTTTCAGCTTTATTCTTTAGCCTTTCATCTTAATTAGCTATTTTTGGGCTTTTATAAAAATTTTTCATGAGCATTTCCACGAAATACAATCCTGCAGAAACCGAAGATAAATGGTATAGCTATTGGTTAGATAAAAAATTTTTCCACTCAGAGCCTGACGAGCGTGAGCCTTACACTATTGTAATTCCGCCGCCAAATGTTACTGGAGTGCTGCACATGGGGCACATGTTAAACAATACTATTCAGGATGTTTTGATTCGTAAAGCTCGTATGCAAGGCAAAAATGCTTGCTGGGTTCCGGGAACTGACCACGCATCTATCGCTACTGAAGCGAAAGTTGTGGCGATGTTGAAGGAGCAGGGCATCAATAAAAAAGACCTTTCTCGTGAAGAATTTTTGAAATATGCTTGGGAATGGAAGGAAAAATACGGTGGTATTATTTTAGAGCAATTGAAGAAACTGGGTGCGAGTTGCGATTGGGACCGTACTCGTTTTACAATGGAAGAAGATCTTTCTGAAGCCGTTATCGACTCTTTTATTCATTTGTATAAAAAAGGTTGGATTTACCGAGGTATTCGTATGGTAAACTGGGACCCGGCTGGTAAAACGGCTGTTTCTGATGAAGAAGTTATCCGTAAAGAAGTTAACCAAAAGCTATATTATATTAAGTATCTGATTTCGGGAACGGAAGATCAGTTTTTAACCATTGCTACCACTCGTCCGGAAACAATTATGGCTGATGCTGCAATTTGCATTAACCCGAACGATGAACGTTTTACGCACTTAAAAGGTAAAAAGGTTTTTGTTCCATTGGTTAATCATGAAATCCCTGTTATTGAAGATGAATATGTTGATATTGAGTTTGGTACAGGTTGTTTAAAAGTTACACCAGCGCATGATTTGAACGATTATGAGTTGGGTGTTAAACACAATCTGCCCGTTACCGATATCTTAAATGATGATGGAACATTAAACGAATTGGCGGTTATTTTAGTAGGCGAAGATAGATTTGTAGCCCGTAAAAAGATTGCCAAAATGTTAGATGAGGCTGGTCATTTAGACAAAGTAGAAGATTATAAATCTCAAGTTGGTTTCTCTGAGCGTACCGATGCAGCTATCGAACCTAAGCTTTCGATGCAATGGTTTGTAAAGATGAAAGAGATGGCTCAACCTGCTCTTGATGATGTTTTGAATGGAGATGTAAACCTGATTCCGAATAAATTTGAGAACACTTATCGTCATTGGATGGAAAATGTTCGCGATTGGAACATTTCTCGCCAGCTTTGGTGGGGACAACAAATTCCGGCCTGGTACGATGATAAAGGAAACTGGGTGGTTGCTAAAACCAAAGATGAAGCTTTAGAGGAATTCTGGAAGAAAAAACATTTAGATGAGAGTTGCTCAGAAAGCGAAAAAGCTGGATTTAAACATCAATTGGAGCCTTTCGTAAAGCAAGATGAGGATGTAATGGATACTTGGTTTTCATCTTGGTTGTGGCCAATTTCTGTGTTTGATGGTTTTAAAGACCCAAATAATAAAGACATTAATTATTACTATCCAACAAACGATTTGGTTACCGCACCAGAGATTTTATTCTTCTGGGTGGCTCGTATGATTATGGCTGGACATGAGTTTATGGGTAAAAAACCATTTACAAATGTTTACTTAACAGGTATCGTTCGCGATAAATTAGGGCGTAAAATGTCTAAATCGTTAGGCAACTCGCCCGACCCAATTGGTTTGATTGAAAAATACGGTGCTGATGCGGTTCGTGTAGGAATGTTAATGTCTTCACCGGCTGGTAACGATTTAATGTTCGATGAAAGTTACTGTGAACAAGGTCGTAATTTCGCCTCGAAAATATGGAATGCTTTCCGTTTGGTTAAAGGTTGGGAAGTTGATGGAAATTTAGAAAATCCAAATAAGCAAGCCATTTCTTGGTTCGAAAACCGTTTTAATGAGGCTTTAATAGAAATTGAGGCAAACTTTAAACAATATCGTTTATCAGAAGCTTTAATGATCACTTATAAATTGGTTTGGGATGATTTCTGTGCCTGGTATTTAGAAATGGTTAAGCCTGCTTATCAACAACCGATTGATGCCGAAAGTTATAAAGCTACTGTTGGTTTTTTTGAGCAGATTATTAAATTATTGCATCCGAATATGCCTTTCTTAACGGAAGAATTATGGCATGATGATTTATTTGCAGCACGTGGAGAAATGGATTGCTGTATTGTAGCCGAATTCCCGAAAGGTGGCTCAATTAATGAAAAATTACTAAAAGATGCGGAGGTGATTAAAACGGTTGTAGCGGAGATTAGAAATATACGCAACCAGAAACAAATTTCTCCGAAAGAGGCTTTGCCTTTAAGTTTGAAAGTAAATTCTGACATTGATTACGAAAAATGGTTAAACATTGTTTTTAAATTGGCAAACGTTTCTGAAGCTGAAATTGTAAGTGATAAAATTGCTGGTGCGACGGCTTTTATGGCTGGAAAAGATGAATTCTTTATTCCACTTTCAGAAAATATTGATGTTGATGCCGAGCGCATTCGCTTAAATGCAGATTTGGTTTATTTACAAGGTTTCTTAAAATCGGTTGATGCAAAGTTGAGTAATGAACGTTTTGTGCAAAATGCAAAACCTGAAATTATTGCAAACGAGCGTAATAAAAAAGCAGATGCAGAAGCTAAAATTAAAATTATAGAAGAGAGTTTGGCGATTTTGGGGTAAAAGCCCCACCCAGTCCTCCCCTTTGGGGAGGACTCAAAGTGCATATCGTGCCTTGGTCGTGTCTCCGTGAAACGAGATATAGTTTTACCTATAAGGTCTTGAAGACCTTATAGGTTTTGTAAAACGGTCGTCATTCCCGCATATGCGAGGTTTAAAAAAATGAATTAAAAACTACTTCCTCCTTTCATTGGCTGAGGTCAAATTATTTCAAACGTTTTCCTAAATTTTCATTAAACACTTATGCCTCGGTTCGTGCCTCCACGAAACGATTTAGGCTATGTTAAAACCAAAGGTTTCAAAAATATTACTTACCAAAATTTAACGATTGCTTTATTAACCCTATTTTAGGTTCTGTTAAAATGGTTTACATCCATTTACCAATTTATGAGATAATCTAACCTAAAATCCTCAAATGGAAAACTCCAGAAGAAAATTTATAAAGCAATCGGCTGTTTTTGCTGCGGCTACTTACGCAGGTACAATGGGCATGAGCGCTAAAAGTTACGGACGAATCATCGGTGCAAATGACCGCGTTCGCGTTGGTGTTGTCGGCTTTTCAGACCGATTTAAAGACACACTTTTGCCTTGTTTCTTAAATCATAACAAAGAACTTAATTTCGATATTGTTGGCTTATCCGATTTATGGAGTTACCGCAGAGATTTGGGAATTAATCATTTAAAAGAAAAGTTTGGTCACGATATTAAAGCTTGCCGAAATAACGATGAGCTTTATGCTATGAAAGATTTGGATGCGGTAATCATCAGTACAGCCGATTTTCAGCACGCCTTACATACCATTGAGGCCGTAAAAGCCAATTGCGATGCTTATGTAGAAAAGCCTTTTGCAGAAACAATGGATGATGCTAAAGCAGCTTTAAAAGCAGTTAAGGCAACCGATAGAATTGTTCAGATTGGTTCGCAACGTAGAAGTGGAGAGAACTATGCAAATGCTGCAAAATATATTCAGGATGGAAAATTTGGGCCAATTACTGCTGTAGATTTAGTTTGGAATGTAAACCAGCCGGGAAGATGGCGCAGACCTGACTTAGTTGCAAAATTGAAAGAAGAAGACATCGATTGGAAAAGATTTTTATTAAACCGTCCTTCCGAAGCTTTCGACCCAAGAAAATACTTAGAATATCGTTTATTCTGGCCTTATTCATCAGGAATGCCAGGTCAGTGGATGTCGCATCAAATTGATACTGTTCACTGGTTTACAGGTTTAAAACATCCAAGAAGTGTTGTTGCAAACGGAGGAATTTATACATGGAAAGATGGCCGCAGAAACTGGGATTCGATGGTAGCTGTTTTTGATTATGGTTTGCCAAATTCGGAAGATGGATTTCAGGTTACCTTCACTTCGAGAATGCAGAATAGCGTTGGTGATGTTGGCGAAGTTTACTATTCAAACGGTGGAGAACTAAATCTAATTACGAATAAAGTTTCTCCAAAAGGTGGATTAAGACAACAGGAAGCTGCTGCAATGGGTATGAAAGCTAATCTTTTACCAGAATTTGATTTAAGTAAAACCGAAATTAAAGCAGCAACGGGTGCAAATATGGGTGGCGATGGACTAACATCAGGCCATATGAGAAACTGGATGGAATGTGTGCGCAGTCGCAAAACTCCAAATGCGCCAGTTGAAGCAGGTTATTCGCACTCCATTGCCAACATCATGACAAATGCAGCAGTTCGTACCGGAGCAAAATCAATTTTCGATGAAGCTAAACAAGAAGTAATCGCAAACGGAAAAGTATTTAAGTATTAATTTATTAAACGCATCATCATTGCGAGGCACGAAGCAATCTCTCTTGTAAAATAAATAGTTTCGTACCTCGCAACTACAGTGAAAAAAGAAAAACCATGTTAAACATCAAAAAATATAGTATTCTCGCCCTTTCCTTGATCAGTTTATCAGCTGCAGCGCAAAAAGCAAAACCATTATTCGATGGTAAAACCTTAACTGGCTGGAAAGCCGTTGCAGGTGCTGCACCCTACAAAGTAGAAGACGGCATGATTATCGGTACTATGACTAATGGAACACCCAATTCATTCTTAATTACAGAGAAAGAATACGGAGATTTTATTCTCGAACTGGATGTGAAATTGGAGGGTGAAAGTACAAATTCGGGTATTCAAACCCGAAGTCATATCAAGCCAGAAGGGAATAATGGAAAAGGTTTGGTTTTCGGCAGACAGGTTGAGATTGATCCTACACAAAGAGCCTGGACGGGCGGTATTTACGATGAAGCCAGAAGATTATGGCTGTATCCTTTAGAATTAAATCCTGCAGCAAAATCGTTATATAAAAAAAATGAGTTTAACCATTACAGAATCGAATGTATTGGTAACGAACTTAAAACTTGGGTAAACGGAAGTCCTGTGGCTTATGTAATCGATACGCTTGATAAATCGGGTTTTATTGGTTTGCAGGTTCATGGCATTGGTAATGTGTTAGAAAACGATGGCAAGAAAGTTTATTTCAAAAACATAAATATTCAAACTGAAAATTTAAAATCAAAGGCTTTCCCCAAAGGAATTTATACGGTTAATTTAACGCCAAATACTTTGTCTGTTTACGAAAAATCGGAGGGTTATAAATTGCTTTTCGATGGAAAAAGTAATGCCGGTTGGGTTGGTGCACATAAAACTACTTTTCCCGCTAAAGGTTGGAAAATTGAAAATGGAGTGATTAGTGTTGAGCCTTCAAGCGGAGGAGAATCTACAAATGGCGGCGATATTGTAACTAAGCAAGAATATGCTGCTTTCGATATGTCGTTCGAATTTAAGCTTACACCAGGTGCAAATAGCGGTGTGAAATATTTTGTAACCCTAAACGAGCAAAGTGCGGGTTCTGCGATAGGTTTGGAATATCAGGTTTTGGATGATGAATTGCATCCAGATGCTAAATTGGGTCGCGATGGAAACAGAACTTTAGCTTCGTTATACGATTTAATAACAGCGAAAAAAGAACCTAGATATCTTCGCCCTATTGGCAGCTGGAACAACGCTCGTTTAATAGTTTATCCTAATAACAAAGTTGAACATTATTTAAATGGTGTAAAAGTTTTGGAATATGTTCGTGGCTCAGAAGAATTTAAAAAGCTGGTTGCCATTAGTAAATATAAGGATTGGAAAAACTTTGGCGAGGCAGCAAAAGGTCATATTCTTCTTCAAGACCACGGTAATAAAGTAGATTTCAGAACCATTAAAATAAAAACCTTATAAGTTTGTTTAAATTTCGTCCTGCAAATTTACAAGTTTGTCACGCTGAGTGTAGTCAAAGCACATTTTAAATTCTTCGACTACACTCAGAATAACAGTTGACTAAATTTAACCCGGTTTTTAAAATTGTTTCTTTTTTGAAAATGAATGTTTGTTGCGCTTGGCGTGCAGCAGTCCCGCTTTTCGTTACAACAAAAGCAGAAAAAGCTTTTGGTTTTCACTTCAATCGGGTTTATTAGCATTGGGCGGTTGCCAAAAACCGTTCAAAAAAGAACTTTACAGAAGTAAAATAGCCCCGACATTCGCGAATTCCGATTTTTCATCGGAAGTAGCATTGGCGGGACTATCATTAATAAAAGTTACAAGCCTTGCGCTTCAAAAAATAATTTTGCTAAATACATACATAAAAGAAGTTACATCATGCACCGTCGTTCGTTTATTAAAAAATCAGCATTGTTTGGTACAGGGGTTTTTGCGGCTGATAACGTATTTGCCAACCTAACTTTAAATAGAGAAAAAATCATCAATATTGCTATGATTGGCTGTGGCGATAGGGGAAAAGGCGTTTTATCGGTTATAAAATCTATGCCTGCAAAATTCAATATTGTGGCCTATTGCGATGTTTTGGATTTCCGATTAGAAGAAACTAAAAAGTATGTTCCAGCTACTGCAAAGGCAATAAAAGATTATAAGCAGGTTTTAGATGACAAAAATATTGAAGCAGTTTTTATTGCTACACCATTGAGCGAACATTTTAAAATAGCTAAAGATGCGGTGCTTTCTGGCAAACATGTTTATGTAGAAAAAACCATGACTTATAGCATTGCGCAAGCTTTGGAATTAAGGAAATTGGTGCTACAATATCCCAAACAAGTTTATCAGGTTGGCTACCAATATCGGTATTCGCCATTATATTTCAGGGTTAAGGATATGATTCAAAGCGGCTATTTGGGCAAGGTTTCGCAAGTAGATTGCCGTTGGGATAGAAATGGAAACTGGCGCAGAAAGGTTAACGACCCAAAACTCGAACGCCAAATTAACTGGCGGATGTACAAAGAATATTCTGGTGGTTTAGCGGCAGAATTGCTATCACATCAAATTGATTTTATAAATTGGGCTTTCGAAACGCAACCCGATTCTATTACCGGAATAGGTGGAATTGATGTTTTTAAGGACGGTCGCGAAACTTACGATAATATCCAAACCATGCTTCGATACGATAAAGCCGGAATGATTGGCAACTTTGGCGCCACTTGTGGTAATGCGCATGATGGTTATCTTTTCAAAATTAAAGGCACCAAAGGTTCAGTTTCTCTGCTCACCAATACAGGTATTTTTTATCCCGAACAAGAAACAAAAAAGGAATTAGGAATTGTTGATGGTGTAACTGGTGCATCAAAAATTGTGGTTGATACAGATGGAGGAATTCCAATCTTAGATAAACCAACAATTGACGGAACCAACTATGCGCTTGAAGAATTTTATGAATCAATTATTTCCGGAAAAATTCCTGCATCTAATGTAAAAACTGGCACACAAGCCTCAATTTGCGTTGCAATGTGTAACGAAGCCGTTTATTCTGGTAATAAGCAGTTATGGAAAGAGGAGTATAGTTTGTAAGAGATTTTTGTGGATTGGTTTTTTAATGGCGGGGTGAACGGTTTTTTTACGGGCGTCATTTCCACATAAGTGTAAATCTTAATCTTTTTGCTAACCACCACAAAGGGCTCTTCCTTTTTTCTTGATAAAAAAGAAACAAAAAATCAAGGCTTGCACCTTTTGTCGTGTAAAGCTAGCAGAATCCCAATGGCTATAATTTGAGGTTCTGAAGAAAAATCGGAACTGTAAATTATCTTGATAGTTCGTTAAATTGAAAGTTCGTGAACGGATTTTACTGCTTTCTACTTCCAAAATCTGCTATGCTTGATAGCATGATTTAGACATGCTCAAACGCTAAAATTACATTTTCTTACATTCCTTATATAGTAAATTTAGGTCTGTCGTCACTTCGAATGGATTGCAACGAAATAGAGAAATCTTTGATTATCGATGTACAAAGATTTCTCCACTTCGGTCGAAATGACGATTTTAACTAATGCTTCGAAAACTCAGAATGACCGCTTTTACAAATCTTCGTAATCTGGCATTTCTGGCGTGAAAAAAAAGTTACCTTTTTCTACATCCATTTTGGCATAAACATGTTGCAAGCCATTAGTGAGTACTATCCATTTAGCCTGATGGATAGAATTGTATCTTGATGCCTGTTCAAAAACAGATTGGGTAATTTTAACTTTGGGCGCTTTACACTCAATCAGCATAACTTTTTCTCCAGCAGTATTGTAAACTAAAATATCGCTTCTTTTTTGAAGTT
The DNA here is from genome assembly GCF_042650905.1 of Pedobacter jamesrossensis. Lineage (NCBI taxonomy): Bacteria > Pseudomonadati > Bacteroidota > Sphingobacteriia > Sphingobacteriales > Sphingobacteriaceae > Pedobacter > Pedobacter jamesrossensis. Next base: position 22,617 of record NZ_JBHSBY010000111.1, read on the forward strand.
GGTTTAATATCAATCCGCCCTCAATTTGGATTAAGGTTTTAGGGAATTTTTTAGCGGCAATAAGATTTTGAATGAAATGCTGGCGAACCCATTCTTCTGGAGTTAGCACCAAATGCTTTTTCCTTAATTCATCGAAAATAAAGACAACATTATCTTTCTTTGTAATTTTAAAAGGATACGGCGGAAGATTAAGCGGGGTAGGGTTAAACATTTTCAGTGCGCAATTTTCAGTTGATAGTTTTCAGTTCAGGGCTACTAATTATTAATCGTTAAACTATCTGTGCTCAAAGTTAATATTGTTTATAAACATTTACCTAAATCCTAAAAGCTAAATTGTAATTTTACAGGCAATGACTGCTGCCGAAATTATTAAAGATATAAAAGCGAGAAAGTTTAAGCCAGTGTATTTGCTACATGGCGAAGAAGCTTTTTATATAGACCAAGTAACAGATTATATCGAAGATAAACTGTTGAGTGAAGCCGAAAAAGGATTCAATCAAACCGTTTTGTATGGTAAAGATACCGATATGGCAACTGTTTTAGGTGCTGCAAAACGCTACCCGATGATGTCTGAATATCAGGTTGTAATTGTAAAAGAGGCGCAAGATTTAAAGTGGGCAAAGGAAGAGGGAAATAGTAAGGAAGCGGAATTTGTTTTAAATTATTTCGAAAAACCTTTACCCAGTACCATTTTAGTTTTGGCATTTAAATACGCTAATTTTGATAAACGGAAGAAAATCTATAAAGCGATAAGTACAAGTGGATTAATTTTTCAGTCAGACCCAGTTAGAGATTATAAGTTGGTTCCTTGGATTGAAGAATTTATAAAGGAAAAAGGGTATAAAATCGACCAGCAAGCATCAGCCTTAATGGCAGAATATTTAGGAACAGACCTTTCTAAAATTGCTAATGAAATAGAGAAGTTGATGCTGAATGTATCAAAAGAAACTACAATTAATACCGATTTAGTTCAAAAGAATATTGGAATAAGCAAGGAGTACAATGTTTTTGAATTGCAAAAGGCATTAGCCATTCGTGATGTACTAAAATGTAATAAGATAATTAATTACTTCGCCAGTAATCCGAAAGCCAATCCAACGGTAATGGTTCTCGCTAATTTGGGAGGCTATTTTACCAAGTTATTAAAGTATCATTATATTCAAAATAAAGCAGATGCAGCCTCAGCTTTAGGTGTTCCACCATTTTTTATTAAAGATTATGAGGTTGCAGCAAGAAACTATAATACGGGCAAAGTTTTTCAGGTTATCGGTTTGTTAAGGGAATACGATTTAAAAAGTAAAGGTTTGGATAGCAGCGGAAATGTTGAAGATGGTGAGCTTTACAAGGAATTAATTTTTAAAATAATACACTAGCAGTTTTCGGTAAGAAATTATCAATAAACAATTCTCAGTCAGTAAAATTTACCCTAAACCCTAAACCCTAAACCCTAAACCCTAAACCCATGCTCCAAGGATTAAGAACAATAGTTTACTACGTTGGCGACTTATCAGTTGCTAAAGAATGGTATAAAAAAGTTTTCCAAATAGAACCTTATTTTGATGAGCCATATTATGTTGGTTATAATGTAGGTGGTTACGAATTAGGCTTAAATCCAGATGATTCTGGCTTTAGCAACGGCAATCATTCAATAACTTATTGGGGTGTTAAAGATATTAAAGAAACTTTTGCTCGTTTTGTTGAGCTAGATGTAGAAATTCATGAGCAACCTAATAATGTTGGTGGTTCAATTTGGGTAGGAAGCATCTTTGACCCATTCGGAAATGTAATTGGATTGATTGAAAATCCAGAATTTTCTTTATAAGAGCATAATTTTTCTTAAAACTTAGTAATTAACGCTTTGTAACTTAAAAGTTATTGCGGAAACTGTATGAAATCTTAGTTCTCCGTTATATTTACGGTTAATAAACGACTAACTTATTATGAAGAAAAATTTACTCAGCATTTTGTTTGCTGTTTCTGCCGTTGCTTTTGCTCAGGCACAAGTAAGGCAAGGAGGTGGAGCAGCTCCAACAGATTCTACTAAAAGAGCTCCAGGCGCTGCTTTAGGTTCTGGGGTTAGAGCACAACCTAAACCATACGATCAGGTTATCACAAGCAAAGCGTCAACTCGTAAAGGGATGATTACTACGCATAAACTAGAGGATAAATTCTTCTTTGAAATTGCTGATACAACTCTTGGGAGAGATATTTTGGTTGTAAGTCGTATTTCTAAATCAGGTGCTGAAGTAAGGGCTGCGCAAGGTTATGCAGGCGATCAGATTGGTAGTGCTGTAATTCGTTTCGAAAAAGGACCAAATAACCGCATTTTTATGCGAAAAATAAGTTACAGAACTTATGGTCCGGATAGTACAACTTCTATGTACCAATCGTTAAAAAATTCAAATATTCAAGCTATTGCAGCTTCATTTAACATTGCAGCTTTTACTGCAGATAAAAAAGGAAGTGTTATTGATGTTACTGATTATTTAAATAGTGATAACGATATTTTCTATTTCAGTTCGCCCGCATTTAAAACTCGTTTTAGACTGGGTGCTCAATTAGCAGATAGAAGTTATATTCAGAGCTTAAGAAGTTTTCCAACAAATGTTGAAATTAGCACAGTTAAAACATATAGCTTAACCGCTGCTCCAAATCCTTTTGGTGGCGGTGCACCTGCTGCAATGGCTGGCGGTGCTTCTGCAGGTTCTTCAACAGTAGAGTTAAATACATCATTGGTTATTTTGCCTAAAGTGCCAATGAAAGCTCGTTATTTCGATCCTCGTGTTGGTTATTTCGCAGTTGGTTATACTGATTTTGATTTAAATCCTCAAGGAGTAAAAGAAATCGAATTAATTAAAAGATGGAGGTTAGAACCAAAACCACAAGATTTAGCAAAATATAAAAGAGGTGAATTGGTTGAGCCAATTAAACCAATTATTTTCTATATAGACCCGGCAACACCTAAAAAGTGGGTTCCATATTTAAAAGCAGGGGTTGATGATTGGGCAAAAGCATTTGAAAAGGCAGGTTTCAAAAATGCAATTATGGCTAAAGAGGCGCCAACATATAAACAAGATTCTACCTGGAGTATCGATGATGCCCGTCATTCGGCTATTGTTTACAAACCATCAGAAATTGCCAATGCAAGCGGACCAAGTATTTCAGACCCACGTAGTGGTGAAATTATGGAAAGTCACATCAACTGGTTCCATAATGTTCAGAAATTAGTTCATGATTGGTATATGATTCAAACTGCTGCTGTAGATCCAAGAGCTCGAAAAATGACTTTTAGTGATGAGCTAATGGGCGATTTAATTCGTTTCGTTTCTTCTCACGAAGTTGGTCACACTTTAGGCTTACGCCACAATTATGGTTCAAGTTCTACGGTGCCAACAGAAATGTTGAGAGATAAAAAATGGGTAGAAGCTAACGGTCATACACCTTCTATTATGGATTATGCTCGTTTTAATTATGTAGCGCAGCCAGAAGATAATATTTCATCAAAAGGTTTATATCCCCGCATTGGCGATTACGATAAATGGGCAATAGAATGGGGTTATAAATATTTCCCTGAAACTAAAAATGCACAACAAGAAGTGCCAATTTTAAACAAAATGACCATCGAATCGGCTAAAAACCGCAGATTATGGTTCGGTACGGAAACTAATCCTGATGATCCTCATTCGCAGAATGAAGATTTATCGGATAATGCAATGAAGGCAAGCACTTATGGTATTAAAAACCTTAAGGTAATTTTAAATAAGTTACCTGAGTGGACCAAGGAACCTGCAGATGGTTATGATAACCTGGAGAATATGTATGGTCAGTTAACTACCCAGTTTGGTCGTTACATGGGGCATGTAGCTAAAAACATTGGCGGTATTTACGAAAATCCGAAGACAGTTGAGCAAGCAGGTTCAGTTTACGAACGTACACCGGCTGCAACTCAAAAAGAGGCAATGACGTTTTTAGATGTACAATTGTTTAAAACACCAACCTGGTTGTTAAACAAATCAATTTTAGATAATATTTCTCAAGATGGTTTAGAAGTTATAGGTCGATTGCAAAATACAACCATTAGCAGGATTTTAAGTACAAGCACGCTAACTAAATTAATTTCTGCTGAAGCTTTAGATGGCGCATCTGCTTACAAAATCACAGATTTATTTACTGATTTAAATGGTTCAATTTTTACAGAATTAAAATCGAATCAAGCGATTGATGTTTACAGAAGAAACCTTCAGAAATTATATGTCGATAAATTAATTTCGATTGTTAAGCCGGCACCAATGCCAACAGCAGTTAATGCTATTTTAACTGGCGGAAGAGGTGGTGCAGCTCAAAGTGGTCTTATGGCTTCACAAAGTGACGTGATGTCGGTTGTGAAAGGACAGTTAAGAGAATTAGATGCTGCAATTAAAACAGGTGCAAATTCTGCAACTGGTTTAAGCAAATATCATTTACAAGATCTATCTGATAGAATTGAAGATGCTTTAGACGCTAAAAAGTAAACGAGGAAACTCATCCCCCTATCTAAAAAAGGGGCCGTATCATAATTTAATTTTATGATACGGCCCCTTTTTTTTTGCTTTGTATTTTACCTCTTTGTCCCTTGGCTATTTCGGTTTCAGCAATCGATATTTTCTAAAAGATGAAGAAAAGTGCCTTTTTAGGCTACTTTTTTCCTTATGTTATGTGCAATTGCCA
>NZ_JBHSBY010000112.1:0-27401 GCF_042650905.1 Pedobacter jamesrossensis
AGTCACCCACGACACCCTTGTCTCTGGCTAACACTTCCTACTGCTAAGCGTGTTCGGGACTTTAACCCTATAGTTGATTGCCATGCCCGGCGCACCACAAAAAAAATGCCTTCAGAAAAAATTCTGAAGGCATTTAATAACTTATATCTGGAACAACTAGATAGCTGTATCTTGATTCATGTTTTGAATATAAACAGCATGTTTAATTTCAGTACGACGAGCTACAGATTTCTTCTCGTATGCCTGACGGCTACGTAGTTCTCTTAAAACTCCTGTTTTTTCGAATTTCTTCTTGAAACGTTTTAGGGCTTTATCTAATGATTCGCCGTCTTTAATGTTGATAATGATCATAACGCTGAAATACCTCCTCTCGTGGTTTTTAAATTCCCCGTACTATCGGGGATGCAAATGTAAGTAAAATATTGAAAATGAGAAAGAATTTCATAATTATTCTTACTTGATGTTCAACATTAATCAAAAACAAAAAAATGCCCTGAAATTTAATTCAGGACATTTCAATATTTATAAATTAAATTTAATTATCAGTCATAAGTTTATTGTAAAGCAATTCAGTACCAGAGATTGGCCAGATATATTGAGAAGATGTTGAAGGAACTGCAGCAACATTTCCCTTACCCGGAATTGTTAAGCCCAGGCGTAACAAATCTGGACTACGTAAACCTTCACCTAAGAACTCTATGTTTCTTTCAGTCATAAAAGCATCGAACAAGGCCTGAGGATTTGCAAAACTAGCTGCTGTAAAAACAGTTGTCGCATCCGACCGACCTCTTACCGCATTTAGCAAGCTAATACTTTGTGCATCTAGAGTATTTGTACTCCTTGCTCTTGCTTCACCTAAATTAAGCAATACTTCAGCATAACGAATTACTGGAGCATAATCTGCATAACCTGCCGCTGCAAGGGTTGGAAACTTAGACATATAAGGCAAACCACCAGATAAAGTAATAAAACTTCTTCTTTTATCTGTCGATTTATATCCAGCATCTCCAATTATTCCCGCAGGATTTAGCGAATAAAGCTTAACTCCAAAAAAGTAAGAACCTAAAGCACTCTGACCACCACCCGCTTCTGTGCCAGTTACAAATGGCATAGATAAAATAGATTCACTTGTTGTGTAAGGCGTTTTAAATACATTCGTAATATCTGCCTGTAAAGCAAGGGCAACTCCTGTTGATGCCACATAAGGTGCTGTTGCACTTACTATTTTATTAGCTTCAGTAATCACATCAACATAGCGCTGCATAGTTAAATAAACTCTTGTTTTAAATGCAATAGCAGTGTTTCTGTGAGCTCGAGTTACATTTGTAACAGCAGTTGTACCATATGTAAGCGGCAAATCTGTCTCGGCTTCGTTTAAATCTTTTAAAATTTGAGTATAAACCTGAGCAACTGTACTTCTTGCTAAATCGTAATTCCCAGCAACCGAGTTTCCTGTTAAGCGCAGAGGCAAACCAGGTTTACTACCTTGGCCATCCCAATAGGGTCTTGCATACAATTGAAGTAAGCTGTAATAACTAATTGCCCTAACCAATTTTGCTTCAGCAACGTAATTTTTTGAAATATCTGCGCCAATTACCGAAGTTCCTTTTGCAGCCATACCCTCGATAAAAAGGTTGCATCTGTTTATTGTATTATATGCTGACGACCAGAAATCCGTAACTTCTTGAGCGCCATTACCTAAAGTATAGTTGTACGTTTGATATGCTGTTACAGAATTACTACTTTGAGCAAGAAAGTTATCTGCACGAAGTTCATTATAAATAAGGTATCTACTTCCATAAAAATCACCCGCTCTTAAACCTGCATATAAACCCAATACCTGCCCCTGAATTCTCCCAACTGTAGAAAACTGTGCATAATCTAAAGTTGCAACAGCCGTTTGTGATTCGGGGGTAAGCAATTCCTTTTTGCAACTTGTTAACAACCCAAGCGAGACACAAACTATATATATTAATTTCTTTTTCATATTTATTTATTAAAAAAGTTAAAACTTAACCGATAAGCCCGCTGTAAATGCACGCCCATTACCAACAGAATTTCTTTCTACACCCTGAGAAGCATTACCACCCACAGAGTTTCCGTTAGATGAAACTTCAGGATCTGAACCTGGATATTTTGTTAGAATTAAAAGGTTATTACCACTAACATATAATCTTGCACTAGCAAGTTTCAGCTTGGCAGTTGCACTTTTTGGAATTGTATATCCAAAAGTCGCACTTCTAAGCTTTAAGAAATCGCCTTTAAAAACATTCACATCAATTGGAAATGATGATCCGTTTGATACATTATCGCCGTTAACAATTTTTGGAATATCGGTTTCCTGACCTGGTGTAGTCCATCTTCTTAACATATCTGTTGAGTTGTTCCAGAAACGTTGATCTCTTAAACCTGAGTTCGTTCCATAATAAATATAGAAACCTAACTGATAAGTAAAAGTTAAATCCAAATCAAATTGCCTATATCTGAATGTATTACTAAAACCGCCAGAAAACTTTGGTTGCGTATTCTTATATGCTATTCCATCATTATTTAAAGAAATACCATTTCTAGCTTCTGTTCCATCTTCATAAGAATATCTAAACTGTCCGGCAGGCGCAACTTGCTGATATAAAACTTTTCTTCCTGTCGATTTTTCAATAAAAATTCTTCTTCCTGTTGCTGGATCAACCCCTGCTGTTTGAACTGCATAGATCATACCCAACGGACCACCAACTTTTGAAATACTTGCAGATTCTAATGTTGATGTAGCCTGAATAAATTGCGTTAAACCTTCGGATAATGATAAAATTTCGTTTTTATTATATGAAATATTAAAAGATGGTGACCAGCTGAAACTCTCTGTACGAACAGCATCAGCATTAATTGTTAACTCATAGCCTTTGTTGTACATAGATGCAATATTTAATTGCGGTGTACTTGGTAATCCAGCTGAAGGAACCTGTGGTACATTATAAATCAAGCCATCAAGCTTATTTTTGTAATAAGCAGCCTCTACGGTAATTCTATCATTTAAAATACCGAAATTAAAACCAAGGTCTAGCTTTTTACTTTCTTCCCAACCAATCTGATCATTACCAGTTTGGTTCGGAACCAATGTTGGAGCTCCGTTATATAAGCCTGTTGAATAGAAAGAATATGAAGCAAGATTTCCTAATCCACTTGTATTACCAACGGTACCGTATGAGCCTCTGATTTTAAAACTTGTAAAGGTTTTATCCAAGCCCATTTTCGACCAGAACTTTTCATTAGCGATTTCCCAACCTAATGCAACACCATAAAATACGCCCTTTTTATTATCTGCTCCGAAGGCTGAATATTCATCTTGGCGAACATTAGCATTAACGTAATATTTTTTATCGTAATTATATGTTAAACCACTAAAGAATGAAACCAGATAATTCTCCCCCATATTAGCAACATTTACCGAAGGCGTGGCATAACCAGCTGCAAAAACATTAAATGCAGGATCTGATAATGTTGTACGAGAAGCTCCAAAACCTAGAGATGTACTTCTTTGTTGCTCATTACCTAATAGAAGCGAAAAATTATGCTTTTCAGCAAAGGTTTTGTCTGCTTGAATGGTATTAGTTAGAACCCAACGCTTGTTTTTATTTAAACTCTCAGCAGCTGAGCCACCCGATGCAGCAGAACCACCATTGATAGGATTAGCAAAAGAATCATTATCAGAAAATATATAATCAATACCATAAACTGATTTAGCATTTAGCCAAGGCGTAATATTGGCCTGCAGATAGATATTTGATTGAATGTGATTAATCTCATTGTTAGAACGATCTAGATTCAGAACCGCTGCCGGGTTATAAAAACCAACATCAGAACCAACATTTGCCCCTCTGCCAATCGTGGTTGCATTAAACACACTATAACTCCCATCATTATTATAAGGAGAAACGTTTGGAGCTGTTACAATTGCTAAACGTCCTAATCCCCCTGTTCCGAAAGCTTCGCCAGATAAAGAACCTGTAGATGTAGCTGCTAAATTCTCTTCATTTGAATAAGATATTTTTCCACCGATGGTAAAAATTTTACCTTCGCGGTGATCTACTTTAAACAAGCCTGCTTTTCTGGTATAATCATTACTAACCACAATACCTTGTTGCTTGGTATAACTTGCAGACATGTAATAATTTGTAGATTCACTTCCTCCAGAAATACTTATCGAGTTATTATGAGAATATCCTGTTCTATAAATGTAATCGTACCAATTGGTATTAATTACATTACCTTCTGCATCGTTTGATAAAGCAAAATATCTTCTGTTAGCCAAATTTGTATTGGTATTATCAAAAGTTCCGGCATTTCTTAATCCTTCATTCTTTAAATCTGTATATTGATAAGCATCTAAAAGCTCAGGTAAACCTCTAGCTTTAGTAGAGCCTACCCACGAATCGTAAGAAACAACCGCTTTACCCGGCTTACCTTTTTTGGTTGTAATTACAATAACTCCATTGGCACCACGGCTACCGTAAATAGCAGAAGCTGCTGCATCTTTCAGAACCTCTAAACGTTCAATATCATTAGGATTGATACTTGATAATGCATTACCAGGAGCACTCGTTCCACTTAAATCTCCAGTATAGGTTGCAACACCATCTACTATTATTAAAGGGTAAGAACTTAATGAAATTGAATTTGTACCACGGATACGGATAACTGGAGGGTTATTTAAAACACCGTTTGGAATGGTTATCTGAACACCTGCAGCTTTACCACCCAGCGCTTGGTCAAAACTCTGAACTGGTTTATTTTCTAATTGCTTTCCACTAATTGTCGAAATAGAGCCAATATTGTCTGCTTTTCTTAAAGTAGTATACCCTGTAACTATAACATCAGTTAAAGAATTACTTTCTTCCTCAAGCTGTGCATTTACTACCCCTCCTTTAACTGGAAGTGTTTTACTCGCATAGCCTATAAATCTGAAAGTAAGCGTAGTAGTATTATTGGGTACTGAAATTGAATAGGTACCATCTGCACCAGTTTGTGCAGCAATTCTAACACCAGGAACAGTAACCGAAACACCAGGTATTGGCAGCCCGTCCTTTTCTGCTGTAACTTTTCCGGTAATCGTCTTCTGTTGTGCTTGTACTGAGAAACTCAGTATCGCCAGAAGGAATAAAACTAGTAGTTTTTCTTTCATACGTTTAATTTTAGGTTATTGATTAATATTAATTGAGGAAAATGGTATTCTTCAACAAAATAAACCTATCAAATAACCCAAATAAGCCAAAAAGACTTATAAACACATGAAAAACTTTCCGATCTGATTTAAAAAACGTCTTTAAACAAAAAAATACCACAAAATTAGACCTGAATCAGTTAAATTCAGTAACTAAAAATGCAATATTTGGTTAAAAATAGTTTGTTTTAGGTTTGATTTTCTAAAAAAACGAAAAATATTTCGTAAAAAAGAATAAAAAATGAAATTTAACACCCAAAAACTTAGTTAAAAACACAAAAAAGACTTAAAAAACCTTTAAAAATTAAATTTAATCCAAAAAACAAATCAAAAATCCTTAAAAACATACAATAAACCAGAAAAAACACCAGAAAAATCTCTAAAAAACAAAAAAAACAGACTAAATAAATAACACCATCTATTTATGATATTATTATATACTTTCATTACTTTTAACTGTAAAAATTTTAAAATATGACATCAGGAAAAAAAATTATCACCTTAATTATATTAATAGCTGTATTAGCTATTGCTGGTATTGGATACTATCGCTATTTTTTTGTTTTTGGCGAAGGTGTAAAAGCTGGTGAATTAAATTATGTGGTAAAAAAAGGTTATATGTTTAAAACCTATGAAGGAAAACTTATTCAAAGCGGAATAAAATCACGCCAAACAGGAACCCTTCAAAATAACGAATTTGAATTTTCTATTGGAAGCAAAGAAGTTGCAGAAAAAATGATGGCTAATAGTGGCAAGTTTTACGAACTACACTATAAAGAGTACAAAAACACATTGCCTTGGAGAGGTTTCTCAATTTATGTAGTTGATAGTGTTATTTCTGTTAAAGATTTACCACAATAATTCGTTACAGACTAGATAAAGCAAAAAATTATAGAACTTTAAATTTGGGTAAAAAAAATCCGGATACTTTTAGGCAATCCGGATTACTCATAATATATTTGGTTTGTTGTTTCTTTACTTTCGCAGCGTTTCGCTTTGGGCTTAGGCTTTTAGCTTAATATTTCTCTGGCAATTACAATCTTTTGAATTTCCGATGTACCCTCGCCTATTGTACATAATTTGCTATCGCGATAAAATTTCTCTACCGGGAAATCTTTAGTATAACCATAACCTCCAAAAATCTGTACAGCCTCTGTTGATACCTTTACAGCAACTTCAGAAGAAAAATATTTCGCCATTGCCGATTCTTTTGTCATCGGCAAGTGTCTGTTCTTTAAATCTGCAGCCTGGCGAATTAACAACTCTGCTGCTTCAATTTCTGTTGCCATATCTGCAAGCTTAAAACTAATTGCCTGAAAACTTGATATCGGCTGCCCAAATTGCTTGCGTTCTTTAGCGTAAGAAACCGCAGCATCAAATGCACCTTTTGCAATTCCTAAACCTAAAGCTGCGATAGAAATTCGTCCTCCATCTAAAACTTTCATCGCTTGTTTAAAACCTTCGCCAACATTACCAAGCAAATTCGATTTAGGAACACGACAATTATCAAAAATCATTTCGGTAGTTTCTGATGCACGCATACCTAATTTATTTTCTTTTTTACCTGACGAAAACCCTGGCGTACCACGCTCTACAACTATTGCCGAAATACCTTTCGAACTCCCCTGCTCGCCAGTGCGAACCATAACTACTGCTACATCGCCACTTTTACCATGGGTTATCCAGTTTTTGGCTCCATTAATTATATAATCGTCGCCATCCTCAACCGCAGTAGTCATCATTCTTAACGCATCAGAACCTGTATTTGCTTCAGTTAAGCCCCAGGCACCTATCCATTCTGCAGTTGCTAATTTTGGCAACCATTTTTGCTTTTGCTCTTCGTTACCAAATGCTAATATATGACCCGTACAAAGTGAGTTATGGGCTGCAAGCGATAAACCAATTGAACCGCAAACTCTTGATACTTCTACAATTACATCGACATATTCCTGATAACCTAAACCAGAGCCTCCGTATTCTTCAGGAACTAACACGCCCATTAAGCCCAATTCTCCTAGTTGCTTAAACAACTCTACAGGAAAAATCTGTGCCTCATCCCATTCCATTATATTCGGGCGAATGTGTTTTTCGGCAAAATCCCGAACCATTGCCTTAACATTTAATTGTGTTTCTGTTTCTGAAAAATTATAGCTTACGCTCATTAATTTATATTTTTTATGTGGTTAGATGTGGCAATGATAAACAATTATTTTATAGTTATTTACCATTAAATATTCGCTCAAAAACAGAATGAAATGGTATTTAGTTCAATTAGTTAATGTATTAATTTTAAAGCCTCGAAAACCAGTAAAAATTTCTCAATATATTTTTTTCTTTAAATAAAAGAATACGATTTTCAAACACAAAATACAGACCTCTAAACCTAAAAAGTAATATAAGGTGCTATTTTATCCAAAATTTGAGGCGTAAGAATTACAATCTTTTTCAAATCGTTTATAGCATTATAATTGCCGTGCTGTTTGCGGTATTGAATAATAGCATTAATTTGTTTGTATGATAAATAAGGAGAAGATTTCAAAGCATTAAAATCTGCAGTATTAATATTAGTGGTTCTAATCGATGATAGATTTATAGAAATCTGGTCTTTTATTTCAGCATACTTTAAAGAATCCAACCCGTAAACTTCCATCAGTTGTTCCTTTTTATAAAAACCGCCCAATCTTTCGCGGTACTTTAAAATCCTTGAGGCAAATGCTGGCCCTACGCCTTTTATCTCATCAAGTTTAGCAGAATCTGCACTATTAAAATCAACAATTACTAAAGCTTTCTTTCCATATTCCTTTTTCTGGTATTCAAAATTTTTCTTAGGGTAAACAATACTTTGATTTTCTATTTCTATGTAAGGCAAAAGCTTTTATACATTTCTGGAGAAATAGTGTACATCCGCTGCAAATCTTCAGCCTTATAAAACTTACCACCTTTGTTTCTGTAATTAACTATGGGTTGTGCTTGTTTTTGAGATAAACCAAGCGTTTGCCAACCATCTACATCAATAGTATTAGGATCGAACTTAAATAATCTGGCCGATTTCGTGATGCTAGAATTTTCTATTTTATCTCTTGTAGAACGAAAATTTTCTTCGTCTGTTATTGTTATTTTTTGAATAGAAGCTAATAAATTGTCGTCATCTTTCTCAATAGGTTTATAATAATTGTATATTAAGGGAAAAGATTTTAAAACCCCAATAATTAGGATTAAAAGCATTAATCCATTGAATTCACCTTTACTGAAACCGAAATATTTGTTGAGCCAAATTCTCATAATGCGATATGACATGCTTATTATAAATATAAATCTTATTTTTGGGATTGCAAAACACCCAAGGTTTTGCCTATCAACAAGCTAATTATTTTTATGAAGATTATTACTACCTCAGAATTTGCGAAGGCGACGAAGATTGATAAATTGGGCGTTCCCGGATTAGCAGGCTTGCTGATGGAACTGATGAAACTGAACGACATTAACGATGTTTTCTCTCAAAACCAGCACTTTAAAGGTTTAGAGTTTGTAGATAAAATTTTAGAAACCATTGGTGTTTCTATCGATTTTGATGAAGACGAATTAAACAGTATACCTAAAACCGGACCATTTATAGCCATTGCAAACCATCCTTATGGCGGTGTAGAAGGGTTAGCTTTGGTTAAATTATTATGCACAGTCAGACCAGATGCTAAGGTTATGGTAAACTTCATTTTAAAAAAAATACCAAACCTTGATGAGTTTTTTGTAGCCGTAAACCCATTTGAAAATGTACAACATTCATCGAGCATAAGCGGATTAAAAACAACCTTCGATTTACTAAGAAGCGGAACGCCGATTGGTATTTTTCCTGCTGGTGAGGTTTCTACTTTTAAATTAGATGCACAGCAGGTAACCGACAGAATGTGGCATCCTGTGGTTGGTAAACTTATCGCGAAAGCAAAAGTACCAGTTGTACCTATTTATTTCCATGGCAATAATGGCGTTTTCTTTAACATTTTAAGTTTTATTCACCCAACGCTTCGCACAGCTAAACTTCCTTCTGAGTTTTTAAATAAACACGGCAGAACGATACGTGTAAGAATTGGTAAAGCTATTGCGCCTGCTGAGATTTCGAACATGAACAGCAGCAATAAACTAATGGATTTTTTACGTGCACGTACTTATGCATTAGGTGTTGGTTTGGATACAGAAAAGAAACTTTTCAACCCGCTTAAGTTATTCAAAATTAAAAAGAAACCTGAAGAAATTATCGAAGAAACTTCGCGTAATTTAATTAAGGAAGAGGTGACTACCTTAGAAGATTTTAAAGTCTGGACAGAAAAAAACTATGAGGTTTACATCGTTCCAACGTTAAAAATTCCTAATATTCTGAGAGAAATTGGTCGCTTACGTGAGATTACTTTCCGCGAAGTTGGCGAAGGAACGAATAAAAAAATTGATTTGGACAACTATGATATTTACTACAATCATCTTTTCATCTGGGATAAAGATTTAGAAAATATTGTTGGCGCATATCGCATTGGTAAGGGTGATGAGATTTTAGATAGCATGGGTCGCCGTGGCTTCTATCTATCTGAGTTATTTAAAATGAAAGACCAGTTTTACCCAATGTTAAAGCAAGGAATTGAACTTGGCCGTTCCTGGATTAGAAAAGAATATCAGGGCAAACCACTTCCACTTTTCTTATTATGGAAAGGCATTTTAAAATACCTGATTGATAACCCACAATACCGTTACATGTTTGGGCCGGTTAGCATAAGCAATAATTTTTCTAAATTTAGCAAAGCACTTATAGTAGATTATATTACAAAAAACCATTTCGATTACGAAATGGCTAAATACGTTAAACCAAGAAATAAATTTAAAGCAGATTTATTGCCTATATCTACTGGTACGTTGGTTGATAGCAGCGATTCATTTAAAGATTTGGACAGCTTAATTGGTGATATCGAGAATTCACACATTAAAGTCCCTGTATTATTAAGGCAGTATATGAATCTAAATGCAAAGATTATTTCTTTCAACATAGACCCTAAATTTTCTGATTGCTTAGATGGATTTTTAGTAGTAGATACCCATAATATTCCACCAGAAATGCTTGAAAAATTAGGAAAGAATCTATAATATTTAAAAAAAATGAAAAACCCGGATATCCATCCGGGTTTTTTCTTATCAACTAACCTAAACTTTATAAATACTAACCAAATATTTATGATGCAAAAGTATCGCAGCCCTGTTAAATCTCTATTAATAACAAGTTATAAGTTAGTTATCAATTACCTATTTCAGCTTAAAAACTAGTCATCGCAAAAGCAAAACTCATCACAACTCATTTGATAAAAAAGGCATTTGCTTAAAATTTAGATTGACTAGGTCATTTTACTAAACAAAATTCCGGCAGAAGAATGTAATATTTCTTAGTTAAAATATTTAAAACAAACTTATATACACTTGCCAATAAGAAGAAAAAACCCTCCAAGTAAGCCTTACCCAGTTTAAGTTAATTTACAATTAACTATCAAAGGGTGCTTAACATAAAGAAATTGTTGATTTATTATTAATTTTAAGTAAATTTAATATTACCAAATATATTAAATTGAAAAATCAGGCTTATAAATATTCATCGATAGCATCTTTATGCCTTTGCATGTTATTTTCGTTTTTTAAAGCGGAAGCCCAAAACTATTCTTTCGATTTTTATAATGGCACTTTCAACTTCATTGCAGATAAATCTATTGTTATTCAAACAGATAATAATGTTTCTGATGCTTCTGTAAGAAAATTTTATAGTGATATTAATGGTGCAGGCTATCAATCTTTAATCGCTTCTTTAAATGCATACAAAGAAAAATATAAATTAAATGACTGGATTTATTATCAATTAATCCGCAAAACGGCTGAACAAATTAGCCCAAAAACGGATAACTATAGTCGTTATACTTTGTATAAGTGGTTTTTATTGAATAAATGTGGTTATGATGCAAGGATTGCTGTAGGTAATGGACAGATTATTTTCTATGTAAGAAATGAAGAAGACATAAGCGACATTCCTTTTTTTATTCTTGATGGCAAAAAGTATATGTGCTTAAATTACCACGATTACGGAAAATTATTTCAGCAAGCAGATGCGTACAAACCTATAAACATTTCTATACCAGAGGCAAAAAATGCATTCTCTTATAAAGTAACCAGAATGCCCGATTTTAAGCCAGATGCATATGTAGAAAAAGATGTAGAGTTTAGCTACAAACAAAAAACTTATCACTTTAAGCTGAAAATAAATAATGATGTTCAAACCATTTTTGCTAATTACCCTGGCGTAGATTTCGAATCGTATTTCAACATTCCATTAAGTCGTGAAACTTATAGTTCATTGATTCCTATTCTTAAAAAGAATTTAGAAGGAATGGACCAGAAAAAAGGTGTCGATTATTTAATGCGCTTTACCAGATATGCATTTCTTTATGAAAACGACCAGGATAATTTTGGCAAGGAAAAACGTTTATCGCCGGAACAAACACTATTAAATAAATACAGCGATTGTGATGACAGGGCGGCTTTATTCTTCTATCTGGTAAAAGAAATTTATAATTTACCTATGGTAGCTTTGCTATACCCTACCCATTTAACCATGGCGGTTCAGTTTGATAAACCCATAAAAGGCGATTTCCTAATTTATAAAGGCAAAAAATATGCTTTCTGCGAGCCTACACCACAACAGAAAGATTTAAAAATCGGTCAACTTTCTGCTCAGCTTAAAAATGAGCCGTATAAGGTGGTATATGATTATAATCCCCTAAAGTAATCCTTTATTCAATGTTAATTTAAAGTTAAATAAATGTTATTAAATTAAAAATACGGGGCAAGTTGCAGTAAAATGCATTATTTTTATTTTCTTTTGATTATAAATAAACTATTTTCCTATGCAACCTGTAATCTACAATGTATTAAAAGAGTATTTTACGGAGATTCACACTAATCCGGTTAAAGCCAGAATTATGTCTCCTATTAATAAGGAAAATATTTTTATATTTCAAACGAGTTTATACTACAAGAATCAAAACAGCGCTGATGCTTATGAACCTGCTGCGTCTTTCACATCTTTTGCTACAGCCGAGCGACATTTACTTCAATACCTGGAAGAATTCCAAAGTGCTTTAGATATGGGAGGAAGTGTAGCTAAAGGCTCTGTTATATAGTCATCAGGTTTTATCGTCACCATGTTTTTCCGTCTCTAGTTCATTTTGGATAACATCTTTCTCGAATTCTTTTTCATCTTTATGGTTTCGCTTTAAGAAGAATAACAGCAAAATCAATAAGATGAGTACAATACCTCCAATAACAAGATAGTTAACATTCATATTTTCCATAATTAATAGACTAATATTCAAACGAATATAAATCAAAATAATTTATTTGTTAAGTACTTTAGTCATGCTTAACATAAGGATAATATGGAATTAATATTTTGATAATATATCTTTGTGCATACCCTAAATTAAATGAAAAGAAAAAATAAGCCCAAATCAAAAGGTGCATCTAAAAACAAGCAATTAAAAAAAGAGCTGGTTAACAAATTAACTATTGCATTCAATGAAATTGTAACCGGATTCGGAAAGGCTAAAAAAGCAGATAAAGTTATCGAAAAATTCACTAAACAACTTGCTAAAAAAATCACTTTTTCAAGTTTGGAAGCTTCGGAAACATCAGCTCCAAAGGTAGAAGAATCTACATCGGCTGCATCCAAAGAAAAAACAACAAAAGCAGCGGTTAAAAAAACTAAAGCCCCAGTAAAAGAAGTAGCAGAATAAAACGATATAAACAATAAAAGCCGAAACACATGTTCCGGCTTTTATTGTTATCAAGATTTTTGTTTAATTATTTCACAGTACCTGGAGTTGTGTATGCTAAAGTTTGAGCATCAACCTCTGCCCAACCCGAAGCCCAGTTATCAGTACCGAAAGCGCCTTTATAAACAACTGGCGTAAAGAAGGTATTTGAAACTTTTGCATTTGTAAATGCTGCTCCAGTAGCAGCTGCAGAGTTAGCCGAAACTAAGAAACTTGCAGTACCCAAAGTTACACCTGAACCAAAATCACTGAAGTACAAATATGGATTAACCAAAAGTGCTGAGGCAAAAGAGGTTTGTGCAAATGTATTATCTAAACGTAATTTCGCTTCAATCGCAGCAGCAGCAGCCGTATTACTTACACTAACTTCTGTAGTTTTTGTACCGTAAATTAGGTTGTTTGCAATAACCATATTTCCGCTTGTAAAGTTTGCCGAGGTAGAGTTTGCTGTTACAACTTTAGTATCATCAATATATAATCCGATTGGAAAACCAGAAATAACTGAATTTAAAATACTGATTGAAGAGTTACGACGAATTTGAGCACCATGGTAATAGTTAGCATTAAAAGCACCACCGTTAGCTCTTATTGGACCCAAAACGGTTACGTTAGAGAAAACCGCAGATGTTTTAGGGGTTTGATCGGTTCCAGTAGCATTGTTATCTGATTCAAAACCATTTGATTGAGATTGATCGGCTACTGTAGAAACACGTTGTGCTAAAGCAAACTGAACATTACCCGAATAACCAAAATCTGTATCGAAATCATCATCCCAGGTGCCAATTGCCAATAAATGTTTTGCATTTACCGTACCACCGAACCATTCGAATGCATCATCACCAGAACGGTAAACCTGAATATAATCAAGCGTTGTGCCGTTACCAACACCACCCAATGTTAAGCCATTAATTTCATTATCAACAGAATAAGCAATACCAGCAAACTCAATACGCACATATTTCATAATTCCAGAATTATCAGCAGCATCTGTGCCACCGTAGTAGATATATGCTTTCTCATCTTTTCCTGTAGGCTGAACTAAACCACCTTCAATTTTAACATCTACGCCTTGGTTAACAGGTGCTTTACCCAAAAGTATTACACCACCCCAATCGCCTTGAGTACGAGCACCAGCTGCTAAAGCAGAAGTAAATACAATTGGTTTATCAACTGTACCTGTCGCATTAATTTTCGAACCACGAGTTACAATTAAAGTTCCTTTTGTAGCTTTATCTCCTTTAATGATTGTTCCTGGCTCAATAGTTAAAGTTGCGCCGTTGCTTACAAATACAAATCCTTTTAATAAATATATTTTACTTGCAGACCAAGTGGTACTTGCAGAAATTTCGCCAGTAACCTCAACAACATTTGCAGTTGAACCACCTGGAGTTTCTGTTGAAGGTCCTTCAACAATAACATTCTTCTTACACGAAGTTGAAAATAAAACTACCGATAAGGCAAGTAGTATGAATTGGTTTTTCATTTTTTTTTGTTTTAATATTTTTTTTTACAAATAGAGGTTTTTAATTTTTCTTTAGGATTAATATCCTGTTACCAAATTGTTAATGATTAAAAAGTATAATTAAAAGATAAAGAGATGTTTGTTCCTGGTTTGTAAGATGAAAAAGTTTCATCACCACCGTTGCCTACACTGCCGTTATATTTTTTATCTCCGTTATAATCAAAATAAATCAAGCTTCTCTGGTTTAATATATCACCAGCATTTAACTTAATTTCACCTTTAGTTTTAAGCACTTTATAGCTAACCTGCAAATCAAGAACGTCTCTTGGATTCTCCCATGTACTTGGGAAATTTATACCACTCGCCTGAACAATTCTTCTTCCAATTTTATTATAAAGAATATTAAAATTAAGCCTGTTATCTAATGCACTGTGTTGCAAACCTGCGTTTAATACATATGGCGACTGGCCAACCATTGGACGGGTTTTATCTATATAATTTTGATCTGTTGGATTTGTAACCTTAGATTTTATTAACGATAGGTTGAAGTAAGCCGTTGTGTTTTTAAAGAAATTACTTTCGCTAACAAATTTTAAATTCTTTCTAGCCTCTAACTCCAATCCGTAAGTGTAAGCTTTTGGTGTATTAAAGAAAGAAACATCTGGCGTTGATAAGACATCATAACGGTAAGATTCAATTGCATTAGTAAAATGCTTATAAAATGCAGATATTGAGAATAACTGACCAGCTTCTGGATAAATTTCATACCTAATATCCGCATTATCGATAAGTGATCTTTTCAAATTTGGATTACCGGTTATGTTACCTAATAATTCGTAATCATAATATGATGAAAGTGATAACTCTCTAAATTCTGGTCTTGCAAGCGTACGATAGTATGATGCACGTAAATTCGCTTTATCTGTTAAGCTATAAGTTAAATTTAATGATGGTAGAATATCTGTTTGAGAATCGTCAACATAAGTTTTACTTATGCTCATCACTTTTACATTATAACTTTCTACTCTCGCTCCGTAAACTGCTCTTAATTTTTCTCCAAACTTTTGGTCGAGCATTAAATATCCGTAGTTCGTAAATGAATTTGCCGAATAGCTATCCAATTCGCCACCAACTTCAGCTAATCTGTAAACACCCGATTCGAATAATGATTGAGAGAATATCTGATCAACTGGTAAGCTTCTAATTTGAGTCTGTAAATCAGGATTATTTGTAATTAGTTCTGCACCAATAAAACGAGCTGTAAATTTACGGTCGCGATATTGTGAACCTAAACCAACCTTAAAAATTGTAGATGCATCGAATAATTTAAATGGTGTACTGTAGTTAACATCGCCTCCATAAATATCTTCGTTCAAATCTGAAAACAATCTAGTATTATCTTTACCTAACGAAGTAATATTTGCCTGATACAAAACACTTGGATCGTTTTGAGCTGCTAATGGTTTTGTATAGTTAATTTTTAATTGGTTTGGCTGGTTATTACCAATGTTACTGTATGAAGCAGTCCATTTTAGTTTATTGTTTCCTTCACCAATTTGATGGTCACCTTCGAAAGTAGTTTTGAAAAGTGATTTTTGCATAATATCATAAGCATAAAACTGGTTTAAAGAGTTTCCATCTTTTATACCCGTTCTTACCGCATATGTATCATCGTAATTTCTATTATATATATTTTTGAAGCTAATTTTATTCTTTCCAAAAGTATATGCAAAGTTCGCTAAACCACCTAAGTTAGTCGAGAATTTGTATTGATTATCGGTATAGTTGTATACGTAAAAATTACGTTCAACATCTTGATTTATATTTTGCGAGTTTCTATAAGTTCCAGAAATTAAAGCACCGAAAGTATTTCCATTTTCAAAATGCTTAACTCTGCCTAAGCTTAGTTGGTAATTTTGCGTAGGTAATGCACTTCTATTTCTTACCGATAAATCATTTGGCAATGATTTTAAAGCAGCAATGTTTTTCGAGTTTGATAATGTCCCTTTAGCAACCTGCTCACTAGTTGGAAAGTTTTCGGCAAGTTGTTTAGAACCATCTTCAAAACCTAAATAGTTTACGGCATTTTTCTTTGTTGCTAAAAAATCTTTAAAAGTAGACTGGCTATTATAACCGTAACCTACTCCAAAAGAAAGAAAGTTTTGTTCAGGAATATCTTTAGTAACAATTTGTACGGCACCACCAGCAAAATCTGCAGGTAAATCTGGAGTTGCTGTTTTACTAATCGTAATTTTATCAACCAAATTAGAAGGAACAATATCAAAAGAGAAAGCTTTTTTATTTGCCTCCGTACTTGGTAAAGTAGAATTATCCAGAGTTGCTGTATTATAGCGATCACTTAAGCCACGAACAATTACAAATTTATTATCCTGAATGGTAGCTCCACTAACACGCTTTAAAACATCTGAAGTATTTCTATCTGGAGATTTTTTAATCTGATCGCTAGAAATACCATCTGAAATAACCGAACTGTTTTTTTGTTGTGCGTATAAAGAGTTAACAGATTCTTGTTTAAAAGTTGCTCTGATAACCACATCATTTAATTTTAATGATGAAGATTCCTCAAGGACTACATTTAAGGTTACTGCTTTACCTCCTGTAACATCAATATCCGTGATTTCTTTTGTAGAATAACCTACATAAGATATTTGAAGAGTGTATTTTCCACTTGCTAATGCGGTTAGGTTATATCTTCCATCAACATCCGTTGAAATACCTTTGTTTGTACCTGCAATTTTAACGGAAACACCAATTAAGGTTTCACCAGTTTTTTTATCTGATACAACACCTGAAATTTTACCAGTTTGTGCATAAGAAGCTATGCTTAAGAATAAAACCAGCACCGTTAGTGCTGTTCTTTTAAGAGTAGTTAGTAAATTCAATTTGCCTATGTTTAATTTTAGGCAAAGCTATTACCACAATGTTAGCTATATGTTAGATGTTAATTAAGCTTTGTTTAGCTAAATGTTAATTTAATGTGATCGACTTTCAGATTAGTACTTAATACCTACTTTCCTGCAAATGAAGTGCAATAACCAGATCGGGCCTATTAACAGGAATTTAACATCATCTAAAAAAGAAGGTTTCTTTCCTTCAATTTTATGCCCAATAAACTGACCAATCCAGGCTACGACAAAAATAATCAGGCAAACCAGCCAAACTGCTGGACCACCAATTGCTTCCCATTTTTCTAAGGATACAATTCCATAAGAAAACAATACAATTATCAATAACATGAAATAAGATAATACAGGAGATAGACGATAATAATAATAAATAGAGAATGCAATTAAGAAAGATGCCCAGTTTACAAAACCATTGTAGCGCCCTAAGAAATCTAAATGCGGAAATGGAATAGACCAAACTAAGCCCAATAAACTGAAGATAATCAACGGCACACAAATCCAGTGGATAATTTCATTGGTTTCGTTATTGTGACTTTCCTGATATTTATCGAAATAAACATCAACAGGTCTTTTAACCTCAGCTGTTTTTTTGGTTTGCTTGCTCATTATGTAAAAATAAAAAAAGCGATGGGATATCCATCGCTAATACAAATCTATTTAATCGGTATAATTATTTATTTAGCAAAAGCTACCGAACGGGTTTCTCTAATTACGGTAACTTTAATTTGCCCAGGATAAGTCATTTCTGTTTGAATACGAGTTGAAATATCCGCAGCTAGTAACTCTGCCTGTGCATCGGTAATTCGCTCACTTTCTACAATAACACGTAATTCTCGACCTGCTTGTATAGCAAAAGTTTTTTCAACACCTGGATAAGATAAAGCCAACTCTTCTAAATCTTTCAAACGTTTAATATAACTTTCTACAACCTCTCTACGAGCACCTGGGCGGGCACCTGATATAGCATCACAAGCCTGAATAATTGGAGAAATCATAGAAGTCATTTCGATTTCATCGTGGTGAGCTCCAATTGCATTACAAATTTCAGGATGTTCTTTATATTTTTCAGCAAGCTGCATTCCTAAAATTGCGTGAGGTAATTCAGGATTATCATCAGGCACTTTACCAATATCATGAAGTAAACCAGCTCGTTTTGCCATCTTCGCATTTAAGCCCAATTCTGCTGCCATGGTTGCACAGAAATTTGCAACCTCACGCGAGTGATGCAGAAGGTTTTGTCCGTAAGATGAACGGTAACGCATACGGCCAACCATACGAATTAACTCTGGATGTAAACCATGAATACCTAAATCGATAACCGTACGTTCACCAATTTCTACAATCTCATCTTCTATTTGCTTTTTGGTTTTCGCCACAATCTCTTCAATACGAGCCGGGTGAATACGACCATCTGTTACCAAACGGTGTAAAGCCAAACGAGCAATTTCTCTTCTTACCGGGTCAAAACCTGATAAAATAATTGCCTCAGGCGTATCATCAACAATAATCTCGATACCAGTAGCAGCTTCTAAAGCACGGATATTTCTACCTTCTCTACCAATAACCCGACCTTTAATCTCATCACTTTCGATGTGGAAAATAGAAACTGAGTTTTCTATTGCAGCTTCTGTTGCGGTACGTTGAATGGTTTGAATAACAACTTTTTTGGCTTCTTTACTCGCTGTTAATTTCGCTTCATCAACAATATCCTTAATCTGAATCATGGCCTGTGTACGAGCCACCTCTTTCAGGTTTTCTACCAATTGATTTTTAGCTTCATCAGCTGATAAACCTGCAATCGTTTCCAACTGCGTAAGATGCTGATTTTTCAGAACTTCAACCTCTTCCTGCTTTTTAACGGCAAGTTCTGTTTGTTTTTCTAAATGAATCTTTTGTTTATCTAACTCACTTTCTTTTTTATTAAAGTTTTCTAAACGCTGATTTACTGATTGTTCTTTTTGTTTAATCGTATTTTCACGTTGGTTAATGGTATTATTCTTCGCATTTACTTCTTGTTCATGCTCCGCTTTCATTTGCAAAAATTTCTCTTTTGCTTCTAAAAGCTTGTTCTTTTTTAAAATCTCAGCGTTGTTTTCCGCGTCTTTTAAAATTTTCTTAACCTTATTCTGAGCCGCAACTTCTTGCTTTTTAAGCAAACTACGCAACAGGAACCTTCCCACTGCAACGCCGATTCCTAAACCGGCTATTAAGGCAAATACGTATCCTAATATTTCTACTACTTCCATTTTGTTTTTTATGTAAAAAAAAACCGCAACTAATTTTTTAAAGTCTCATACATTTTAAACCTCAACTAAGCATAATTAGGGTTTAAGCCATTTTCAGGTGCCATAGCAGATGAAATACGCCCTCTTAACCCTATAGATATTGAAGTGTTAAGTTTTATAAAATTTGAAACTCGAAAAACTAGCCGCGGCTATGTTTTAATGCTAATGTATAAGTTTTCGCTATGCTGAAGTTAGTTCAACATATTAATTAATAAATTCTGGCTTACACCCGAACGACAAAAACTTTTAAAGAACGTACCTTATTTTTTAAAAAAATCATTTAGTAAAACATCCAATTCTTCAACTTGATCAGCAACAGCAGTATCCTGGTTTTGAACTTTATTCTCTGTTCTTAATGCTGCCGTTGCATAATGCAACAACGACATTGAGAGTAGATCCTGCTTATCTCTGACCGCATAATTTTCCTGATAGTCTTTTATGCGCTCATTAATCATTTTTGCTGCCCGTCTCACAATTTCTTCCTCTTCCATGTTTACCTTTAGTGGGTAAATACGGTCGGAAATGGTTATTTTAATAGAGATTTCTCCCATTGTTTAGCTTAGTTTCTGATTCTTTCCCATCACCTATTTTTTAAGTAATGCGATACTTTTATCAATCTCCCGCACAAAATCGTTAATTTTTTGTTTAATATCAAGCGACTTTTCGCTTGTGCCTTCAATACTTTTAGCAAGTTTAGTAACCCTTAGTTTTTCTTCCAGGTCGGTATGCTTACCTTTTGAAGTATCAAGCGCAACTTTTAACGATTGATTTTCAAGCTTTAATAAATCATTTTCTTCTTGTAAAGCGTTACACAACTCGATTAATCGTGTTGTTTTTTGTATTACCGTACTTAATTGTTCTGCAACAGAAGTCATGAATTTATTTCTAAAAATACGAATTTAAATTTTATTTCCTAATTTCTGCACCAGCTTGACTGGTTAAATTAGCAATTAACTTCTGCATTGTATTTTCAATCTGCTTATCTGTAAGCGTTTGCTCTTCATCTTGCAAAATAAAATTTAGTGCATAAGATTTTTTACCTTCCGGTAGTTTATCACCTTCATAGACATCAAAAACACCAACTTCTTTAATTAATTTTTTATCGGTTTTGAAAGCAATTCCTTTAAGCGTATCAAAGGTTATATTTTTATCAATAAGCATCGATAAATCCCTCCTTACTGCCGGATATTTAGCAATTTCTTTATTTACAATTTTATTTTTCCTTACGATATCAAGCAAGGCAGCCCAGTCAAAATCTGCATAAAAAACGTCCGCGTTTACATCAGCCTTTTTTCTATCTTCTTTTGTTGCCGCACCAAAACTCACTAAAGTTTTATCGCCTCTAAAATATTTAATTCCGTAAGCAAAATTTTCATCTACTAAAGCGTCTGATTGATAAGTCGAAATGCCTAATCTTATCATCACCGCATCAACAGCCGATTTTAAATTATAAAAGCTGGATGATTTGCTGCTCTGGTTCCATTGCTCACTTTGTTTCGCCCCCGAAATTAAAAGTAATAATCTTGGGCGCTCTACATACTGTTCGTTAATTAAATGGTAAGTTTTACCGTATTCATAAAATTTAACATCTGCATTTTTACGGTTTTGATTATATGCAACACTCTCTAATGCAGGCATCAACATACTTTGACGCATTACATTCAAATCGCTGCTTAATGGATTTAAAATATAAACTGCTTCATCTAAATTTTTAGAATAAGTTGATTTAGTTAATGAGTTACATAGAATCTCTGCGTAACCATTAGCTGTGAGCATATCGGCAATTGTGTTGTGTGTGTTCTCTCGCTCTGGTTTTAAACTGTAAGAAAGTGATGCATTTACTTTAGTGGGAATTTCGATATTGTTGTAACCATAAATACGTAAAACTTCTTCTGTAATATCACACTCACGGGTAACATCAACCTTAAATGAAGGTACTCTTAAAGCAAGTGTATCCTCAGAAGTATTAGTTGCTGAAATACCTAATGATGTAATAATATGCTTAATTTCTGCCGATGGAATATTTGTACCAATTAATTTATTAATGTTTTTGTAACTAACCTCAAATTCGAAAGGTTTAATATGTACAGGATAAATATCAGAAATTGATGAAGAGATTTCGCCACCAGCAATTTCTTTAATTAACATTGCGGCGTATTTTAAAGCTGTTACGGTAATTTCAGGATCGGTACCACGTTCGAAACGGAAAGAAGCATCGGTTTTTAAACCATGTCTTTTAGAGGTTTTGCGAACAGAAACCGAATTGAAATAAGCACTTTCTAAGAAAATATTTTTTGTGTTTGCATCAACTCCAGAAGTTTTACCCCCGAAAACACCTGCAATACACATTGGTGCATCTGCATTGCAAATCATCAAATCTTCGGCACTTAACTTGCGTTCTACATCATCAAGCGTCACGAATGGCGTACCTTCTGCAACCTTTTTAACAATAACTTTACCACCTACAATTTTATCTGCATCGAAAGCATGTAATGGCTGACCTAAACCATGCAAAACGTAATTGGTAACATCTACAACATTGTTAATCGGACGTAAACCAATAACTTTTAATTTATCCTTTAACCAATCCGGCGACTCTGCAACAGTTACACCAGAAATGGTAACACTGCTATAACGTTGGCAAGCTTCAATATCTACAACTTCAACCGGAATAACTAAATTTTCGTTATCCGTTTTAAAAGCTGATAAATCTGGCATTTCAAATTCACTTCTGAAATAGGCCGCCAAATCTCTTGCAACACCTAAATGCGACGCCGCATCTGCACGGTTTGGTGTTAACCCGATTTCAAAAACGAAATCATCATCCATTTTGAAATACGCCTTTGCTTCGATACCAATTTCAGCATCTGCATCCAGAATCATAATTCCATCGTGAGATTTACCTAAGCCAATCTCATCTTCAGCACAAATCATTCCTTGAGAAACTTCTCCCCTAATCTTCGATTCTTTAATTTTAAATGGCTCGCCCTCTAATGGATAAACCGTTGTGCCAACTGTAGCCACCACAACTTTTTGTCCGGCACCAACATTTGGCGCACCACAAACAATCTGAAGATTTTCTTTACCACCAACATTTACTGTAGTTACACGTAAGCGATCGGCATTGGGGTGTTGTACGCAAGTTAAAACCTCGCCAATTACCAAACCTTCTAATCCACCTATTACAGGTTGAACTTTATCTACACTTTCTACCTCTAAACCAACATTTGTCAGGATTAAAGAAAGTTCTGCAGGTGTTTTATCTATCCTAACGAATTGTTTTAACCAGTTGTATGATATTTTCATTTTTGGAGAATCAAGTAGCGAATATCTGGCATCTAGGCAAAGCCTGATGGATAATCAAATTTTATAAAACGCAAAGATATTATTTAAAGCCCAAAGCAGAAAGCTAAACAAGAAATCTTGACAGAATAAATTGATTAATGACTAATACTTAGCTTAGACAGAATTATCGCACAGGCACCCGCTCCAATCACCAACATAATTACTGAAGCAATAATTAACCTTAAAGCGGGTTTAAGTGGCTGATTTTTTACCGATTTTATAATGAGTTGAATAATGCCAATAACCAAAAGAAGCAATACAATAACCCAGTAAACAACAAAACCTTCCATATTAACTATTTGCTAAAATAACGGCACATGCTCCAAAACCAATTAAAACCATAATTACTGAAGCAATAAGCAGCTTAAGGCCTGGTTTAACAGAAGTATTATTTGAGGAGGCAATAATCATCATAATTATACCAACTACAAATAAAACTACTGTTGCCAGCGCGTAAAGTATTAGAAAAAAAAACAGCATATTACTTCATATTTAGTTCAGCCCTTATGGTATCAATTTTATTATCACGATAAAAAATATTCATGGTTTCAAAAGGAACAATTTTATATTTCTCGCTCACAATATGGACACAAGATTTTTTTACCGCCCGAACATCAAAATCCAAAGGATCCATAAAATTCATTATAATAATACGAAAAAGATTATCATAACTTAAGTTATCAGATTTCACCCTGGGTAAACAGCACATTAATTCGCCAAAAGTATCTTCAGCACAATCAACCGAAACGCCGGTGCTAAATAAGTTAAGCATGTGTTCCTTTAACTTTTCATCATGTTCAAAAACGATTGTATTTTTTGAGTTGTTTAGTAAATCTTCCGGATTTATAAGGTGTGTCATCGGTATCACTTCATCACCGATTTTTAAAGCATAAGCCATGCAAAGCGCATCTGGATTACATGGAACAGGAATTAAATCTTGTGGTGTAAAGGTTGGATACTGCTCATAAATTTTTCTACGAACTTCAGTTAGGGTAATTCTGCCGGCCTGGTCGTTGTAATCATCATTTCTTCCGGCTACTTGTGTAGGTTGAAACGTAACACCACGAACACATTTCTGTTTCAGAGCGTAATCTATTATATCACCAATTTCACCATCATTCAATCCTTTTTGCAAAGTAACAACTAATGTTGTTGAAACATTAAATTGGTTAAGGTTAGCTATTGCCTGCTTACGAACTTCCGTTAAATCTTCGCCTCTTAAACGTGTAAGAACATCGGCATTAAAACTATCAAATTGTAAATAAATCTCGAAATCAGGTTGATATGAAGCCAGTTTTTCAACGAATTTTATATCCTTGGCAATCCTAATCCCATTAGTATTAACCATTAAATGCTTGATGGGCTTGGTTTTGGCTAAATCAAGGATAGCAAAAAAATCAGGATGCACAGTTGGTTCGCCTCCAGAAAGCTGGACAACATCAGGCTCGCCTTCGTTTGCAACCACAACATCCATCATTCGCTCAATTTCTTCCAGTGTACGGTGCCTGCCATAATTTGGAGAAGACATTGCATAGCATGTGGGGCATGCAAGATTACACCTGTCAGTAACTTCGATAACTGTTAAACAAGAATGCTGCTCGTGGTCGGTACATAAACCGCAATCATAAGGGCAGCCATAATGCACTTTGGTATTAAACTTAAGTGGCATTTCAGATTGCTTATTATAATTCCTTATCTGCTTATAGTACTCCACATCATCAGCTATCATTACTTTACTATCTCCGTGTGTTTTACAGTTTTTAAGCATAAAAACCTTCGCATCCTGAAAAACAATTTTTGCATCGCAAAGCATAAGGCATTCAGGACACAGGCTTTTTGTATAATCGTAATAAATATAATCTCTTGTATTAGCCATATTCTTTAGTTTTTTCAGTGAGGGTAGATTTAAATATCCTTTTTATGAATTTATAATAATAAAGAAAAATAAACAATGCCGACCAATGAATGCTACTTAAATTTAAGAATAATGATTCGTATGGTTTAAGGAATTCGATGAGGAATCGAAAAAGAAAATATAAGACCATTAAAAGTTTAAAACGATCGCCATTTAACATCACTTTGTTTTTCAGAAAACTAAAAAACATTAGGAGTGCTATTAAAAACAATATTTCATAGAACATTATTGGATGCCTTTTAATGCCATCACCTAAATCCATTCCTACAAAAAAAGTGGTTGGCAATCCATAAGTTGGCTCATCAATTCCCATGGAAAAACAACCTATTCTACCGATAATTAAGGCAATAATAATTGGTGTAACATATAAATCGCCAGAGGCAATGTTGACACCGATTATTTTCTTAATCAATTCAACGCCAAAAAGACCACCGAGTAACCCTCCTATAATTGTTTTACTTTGATAAAGAGTGAGGAAAGTTAAGTGATTTAATTGAGATGGTGTTTCGAGAATGGCGACAAACCTGGAGCCAATTAACGCACCAAGCATTGCTCCAAGCATAATCCACAATCGGTTTTCATCAGAAATTGGATCGAGCTTACCTTTTTTTAGATAGTAATAGATCCTAACACCTATTATAAATGATAGTGTTTCGAAAATGTAATGGTAATGGTAATATTCACCAAAAAACTGAAATTTAAATGGAAACAGGGGGTTCGTGCTCAATAATTATTTAAAGAAAAGCCTAACAAAAACAGGCAAGTGGTCCGAAAAATATTTTTTGTCTTTACTATCGCTAAGTACTGCAAACTTCTGCACTTTAAAACCTTTATTTACAAAAATATAATCGATGCGATTTTTTAATTCACTGTTAAAATCAAATGCATTAAAAGTTCCATCAGGCCCATAAGGTGGCTCAACAGTAATTTCTTTTGCATCCTGAAGAAAAGATTTTATTGTTGCGATTGCATCTGTTTCTGGAGTAACATTTAAATCACCTGTATAAATCACAGGTAATTTTGGCGCAATTTCCTGTATTTTTTGTTTAATTAATTTGGCTGATTCAATTCTGGCTTTAACACCTACATGATCGTAATGGGTATTAAATACAATAAATTCCTTCTTATTTAATTTATCAAATAATTTTACCCAGCTACAAATTCTTGGCAATACCGCATCCCAACCCTTCGATGGCACATTTGGTGTTTCAGATAACCAGAAAGTTCCTCCATCTTTTTTTGCAAACCTTGTTTTATCGAAAAATATTGCAGAAAATTCTCCTTTACGTTTACCATCATCGCGACCGACACCCACAAAATCGAAGTTTGTATTTTCACTTAGCGCATCAAATTGATCGGCTAAAGCTTCCTGAACACAAAGTATATCAGCATCGTGAAATTTGACTAATGCCTTAACATTGTCTTTTCTGTTTGGCCATGCATTTACCCCATCACCAGGATTATTATATCGAATATTATAGGTGATGATGTTAATTGGGGTTTCCTTTTTCTGCGCAATAGCAGCTATAGAAAAAAGAAAAATAACTAGAAATGATGTTGAAATTTTCATATGGCCAAATTACAAAATTGTTTAATTGCAATATTGATTTAACGTTAAGTAACAATTGTTTTATTGTTTCCGATTATATCAAACCTTCATCCTGGTAACTGTAATAACCGTTGTCGGTAAAAATAAGGTGGTCAACCATTGACAAACCAAGCATTAAACCAGATGCGACAGCATCTCTTGTTAATCTGTTATCACTTTCGCTGGACTTTAACTTACCAGGTGGAATTAGACAAAACAATATGGCGCATTATTTTCAAGCGCCGTTTTAAATATATTTGTTGGATCTGCAACTGTTCCGGCTTGACCGCCTTTACTAATTAGAAATTTACCTACAATCCGTGGTTCGATCTATTTAAGAGTAGTATCCAGAATTCTTAATGGTTAAGATGCGAAGAAGAAGAATTAAGGTATTTATAAACGTCGGTCGATGCGCTAGCCTGTATAACTTCATCTTCAGGATTTTCTTTCCGTCTCAATCCTAATTCGAGTGCTGCAACTATGCAAATTGCTCTTGCTTCACCTATCCATTTAAATTTAGAAAGTTCAGGAATTGAGGCTTTAGCTAACTTTGTTAGATTATTGCCGTAGAAACTTAAATTCGCTTCCTTAAATCAACGGCTGTTTCATTTTTATTGCCTGAACCAATTAAAATTGCGATGAGTTTTCTGCATCAGAGAAATGCATTTGGCCGTTTAATAAAAGCTTTTCTCTTGGTCGGTCTTGGATCAAGCAAAAAAGTTGGGGAGTTGAGAAGTTTATTTAATTTTGTACAACATTATTATTTTGGACACTTCAATACTATCTTTAATACTACCTGAAGGGTTAA
>NZ_JBHSBY010000113.1:0-28044 GCF_042650905.1 Pedobacter jamesrossensis
ATATGAAAATCAACACTTTAAACCAAAAAAATAACATAAAAAAATATAAAAAATTTAAGCAAAATAAAAGGGCTGATCATTTTATTTATGATACAGCCCCTTTTTTTTATTTGGCATTTTTTTTTATTGCATTGTCCTTCGAGCTTAAACCTGATAGAACGGCTATACTTTTGACGCAATTCTGTTTAAAATTACAATGGCTTTAACAAAAGATAGTAGTGATAGCAGGACTGGATTTTATTCTTATCAGGAATGTGCTTTTCAAAATGATTAAAACTAATTCGATTTTTCTGTTGTAGTATATATAAAATTTTAAAACTATGACAACATCGCAAGAAGGAAGTACTAATAATACTCAGGAAGAAGAAAATATAAAAGATTTAGGCGGAAAAGAGGCTGTTGAAAAACTTCGTGAATTAGCAGATAAAGCAGAAAGCTGCTTTTTTTGTACAAATATTAAAACTGGTATTCCACTTTCTGTAAGACCAATGGCTATTCAGCAAGTTGATGATGAGGGAAATATTTGGTTTATGAGCATGAAAGACAGTCATAAAAATGAAGAGATTTCTGCCGATCCGTTTACGCATTTGTTATTTCAGGCTGGGGCGCATTCTGGTTTTGTAAATATCTATGGCATCTCGGAAATTAGCAGAGACCAGGCTAAAATTGATGAACTTTGGAGTCCGTTTATTAAAACTTGGTTTCAAGGAGGGAAGGATGATCCGAATATTACACTTATTAAAGTAATACCTTCTGAAGGGTATTATTGGGATACCAAGCATGGCACAGCTGTTGCATTTTTAAAAATAGCTGCATCGGTTATTACAGGAAAAACGATGGATGATTCTGTAGAAGGTACTCTTGATATTGATTAAAGGGGGTTATTTATCTCCAAGATAATCATATCCTTCTAGTTCTTCTCTAGCGTTGCGTTTGCTTAAAATATCGTTTTCTTCAGCTTCAGCTCGTTTAAAGAAAAATGCTTCAGCCTGGATTCTTTTAATTAACTGGTGAACAAGTGATAAATCAAATGCATCTTTACTTAGTTTGATGCAATATTCTCTTTCGGTAATTTCTAAACTTGAAGTATTCATAAGGTAAAGATTTTATTATCTATTGCTGTAAATATAGAAAAGGCTTGCTAAACAATTGTTAGCAAGCCTTTTAAGTTTATGTTATGTTTTTGTTAATTAAATCTCTGCTATATTGAGATTTAGTTATTTCTGCGATAAGAATAAACCATCATCTGTTTTGGCAACTTTTAAAATACCTTTAGCAGTTAATGCTTTCAAAGTAGTATCCCATTTTTTATTGCTCCACTCTGTCAACTTAGCTTTTACATCTGTTAAAAGATATTGTTCGCCTTCTTTTACTAATGTGTACAGTTCGGTTTCTTCTGCAGTTAATTCAATTTTCTTTTTCTCTGGGCGCATCTGTGGGAAGAATAGTACTTCTTGAATGGTGCTTTGGTTGGTCATAAGCATCACCAAACGATCGATACCAATACCCAAACCTGAAGTAGGTGGCATGCCATATTCTAAAGCACGGACAAAGTCATCATCCATTACCATAGCTTCATCGTCACCACGTGCAGCTAGTTTCAATTGATCTTCAAAACGTTCTTTTTGATCAATAGGGTCATTTAGTTCGGAATATGCATTTGCAATTTCTTTACCGTTAACAAAAAGCTCAAAGCGCTCAACTAAACCTTCAGATGAACGATGCTTTTTAGCAAGCGGTGTCATTTCTAAAGGGTAGTCTGTAATGTATGTTGGCTGAATTAAATTAGCTTCTACCTTAGCGCCGAAAATCTCATCAATTAACTTACCACGTCCCATTGTCGAATCAATTTCAATTCCCAATTCATTGCATTTTACAGCAATTTCTTCTTCGCTCATTGCAGAAACATCAATACCAGTATATTTCTGGATTGATTCATACATGGTTAATTTCTCGTAAGGACCTTCGAAATTAATGTTGTTTTCACCAACTTTAACTACTGCCGAACCATTTGTTGCTATTGCAACTCTCTCTAAACATTCTTCAACCATAGCCATCATCCAGATATAATCTTTATAGGCTACATAAATTTCCATTGAAGTAAATTCTGGATTATGCGTACGATCCATACCTTCGTTACGGAACATTTTACCAAACTCATAAACGCCATCAAAACCAGCAACAATTAATCTTTTTAAATACAATTCATTTGCAATACGCAAATAAAGTGGCATATCTAAAGTATTGTGGTGCGTAGCAAACGGGCGGGCTGCTGCTCCACCGTGAATTGGCTGAAGAATAGGTGTTTCTACTTCCATCCAACCTTGATTATCGAAATACCCACGCATGGTATTAATAACCTTGCTACGTTTAATGAAAATCTGTTTGTAATCTGGATTTACAGTTAAATCTACATAACGCATTCTATAACGCAATTCTGGATTGGTAAAGCCATCGTAAACATTTCCTTCATCATCGCGTTTTACAATTGGTAATGGACGCAAAGATTTCGCCAAAACTTTAAATTCTGTTACGTGAATTGAGATTTCGCCTGTTTGAGTAGTAAAAACATATCCTTTAACACCAATGAAATCTCCAATATCTAAAAGCTTTTTAAATATGGTATTGTATAAAGTTTTATCTTCACCTGGGCAAAGTTCATCACGTTTTAAATAAACCTGAATACGACCTGTAGAATCTTGAAGTTCAGCAAAAGAAGCTGCACCCATAATATTTCTGCCCATTATACGGCCAGCTAAGCTAACTGTCTTATAAGCAGTTTTATCTTTTTCGTAGTTGGCTAAAATATCTGCAGCAGTTACATTAACCTCGTAAGATTCTGCCGGATAAGGCTCAATGCCTAGTTGACGCAATTGTTTTAACGACTCACGTCGTAATATTTCCTGTTCTGATAATCCTATACTCATTTCGGGTATTTTTTGCAAAAGTACTGATTTTGCAATTTGTTACGTAATTATAAATTAACAGCTTTGATTAAACGAGAACATTTAAGTTTTTAAGATTAGGTTTAAAAAAATGGATGTTCATTGCCTTAATAATCTTTAAAAGCTGATGCTTACAAAGATAGCAAAGGAAAAGAAATTAAGAATCCTTATTCCAAATATTGTAAAGTCTTTTCTATTGAAAAATTTAATATTCATTTTTTTAAGTCGATATTTCGTTTCGTCAGGTATTATATTTGCTGAACGATAATTTTATAATTCTATGTCTGAAAATAGCCAAATACAACCTTCTAGCTTCGATTTCATACAACTGCTTAAGAAAAATAATGAACGGGAGTGGTTCAATTCTCATAAAACAGCATTTCAAAAGGAGCAGCTTCTAATAGAATCTTTTGCTCAAAGTTTATTGGACTTAATGAATACCCATGATGTAATCGAAACACCATCAGGTAAAAAGAGCTTATATAGAATTTATCGTGACACACGTTTTTCTAATGATAAAACTCCTTATAAAACACATTGGAGTGGTAGTTTTAAACGTGCAGGAAAGAATAGAAGGGGAGGATATTATTTTCATCTTGAGCCTGGCAATAGTTTTGTGGCTGGCGGGTTTTTTGGCCCTTCACCACAAGATTTAAAATTAATTAGAGAAAATATTGCTTTTGATGCAGAACCTTTAAAAACGATATTGAATGATGAAAATTTTATAACCTCGTTTGAAATGTTAAAAGGCGATCAACTAAAAACAACTCCAAAAGGTTTTGCTGCAGACCACGAGGATATAGATTTACTGCGGTACAAGCAGTTTTTATTGGTTCATCACTTTTCTGATGATGAAGTTTTAAACCCAGATTTTCTTGTTAATAGCAATCAAATGTTTAAAAATATGCGGCCATTTCTTGATTACATGACGGAGATTTTAACAACTGATGCTAACGGAATGGATTTGTAGTTGAGTGTTTGAAAAGGCTAGTTAAGAATAATTAGAATCTAGATTTAAAGATTTGTCCACAGCAGTCAATTAAGACATACACAGATTTTTTTGGGAATAATGTATCATATCCAATTTGGTTAGATATTAACAATGTAATCAAGAAATAGAAAAGCTTTAAGATTCAGCCTCTACATTTTCTTCATACATTTCGTTAATCGCATTAATGTATTTTTTCTCTACTATGCGACGTTTAACTTTCATAGTTGGTGTAATTTCACCTTCATCTATACTGAATGGATTACGTTTGATTTTAAAGTTTTTGATGCGTTCGAACTTGGCTAATTCATTCGAAATTTTCTTAATGTCCTGTTCAACCCAATCGATAATTTCTTTATCCTGAATAAATGGATCTGCTTCTTCAAAAAATGCTGGCTTTAGTTTAAAAGTTTCTTCTAAAGTTTCTCGATTAGGGATAATAATAGCGGTAATAAACTCACGTTTATCGCCAATAAGAAATAGCTGATCTATTTTCGGGCTTTTTAAGTAGATGTTTTCTACCGGGGTAGGGTAAACGTTTTTGCCATAGGCATTTACAATCATGTTTTTTAGGCGGTCTGTAATTTGAAGATTGCCTTTGTAAAAGCGGCCAATATCGCCGGTATGAAACCACATGGCAGAATCTATCGCTTCAGCGGTTTCAGCAGGTTTGTTAAAGTAGCCTTTCATTACGCAATGCCCTCGAACAATCACTTCGCCTTCTGCGCATTCAAATTCTTCGTTAAAAGTATCGTGTGTTTGTATGTTGATGATTTCTTTGCTTTCAA
The DNA here is from genome assembly GCF_042650905.1 of Pedobacter jamesrossensis. Classification (NCBI taxonomy): domain Bacteria; kingdom Pseudomonadati; phylum Bacteroidota; class Sphingobacteriia; order Sphingobacteriales; family Sphingobacteriaceae; genus Pedobacter; species Pedobacter jamesrossensis. The sequence goes on from NZ_JBHSBY010000113.1 coordinate 4,722, forward strand.
CGTCTTGAATACCAACTTCAATGCCTGGAATGATACGGCCAACAGTACCATAAACCTGTCGGTGGTATTCTGTAACCGACATAACAGGTGATGTCTCCGTTAAGCCAAATCCTTCTAATATTTTTATACCTAAATCGCCAAAAAACTCACCAACATTTTTAGGTAATGCTGCACCACCAGAAATCATGAATTTTAATCTGCCCCCAGTTTTTTCTTTAATTTTGCTGAAAACCAATTTTTCTGCAATTCCTTTTTTTGCCGATAAGATAAAGCCAGGATTGTTACCAGCTTCTTTTATAATCCGATAATTTTTTCCTGTTTCCAAAGCCCAGGTAAATATTTTAGCCTTTGTACCACCACCAGCGGTTCCCGATTTTATAGCCTTATCGTGAATACGTTCCAATAACCTCGGCACGCAACTCATAACTGTTGGCCGAACCTCGCCCATATTTTTAGCTAATAATTCTAAGCTCTGTGCGAAAGCAATTTTACAACCTTGGGTGCAACAAACATGGTAAGTTGCGGTACGTTCAAAAACGTGTGACAAGGGTAAAAACGAAAGAAAGGTTTCTGTTTTATCGATAACTGGAATCTGTTGCAAACAGACCTCAACATTTTTAACAAAGTTATAATGTGTAAGCATAACACCTTTTGGGGTGCCCGTTGTGCCAGAAGTATAAATCAATGAAGATACATCTTCAGGTAAAACCAAACTTCTGCATTGATCGATGTCTGCCTTTTCGGCTGCTGTAATTTGATGTTTAAGCGCAAGAATATCTGAAAAAGCAATGACTTCAACATTAACATCTTCAGGAACAACAACTTTTTCGAAATTTTTAAAAGCTGGAATAATATATTTTAAAGCTTTACAGTTTGCCGCTACTTTGAGCACTTTACGGTATAGAAAGTTATTTCCAACCAAGATTGATTTTATACCAGAATCGTTAATAATATAAGCAACTTCCTGCTCTGAAAGTGTTGGATATATGGATACATTAATCGCTCCAATTTGCTGAATACCTTGATCGTAATAAACATACTCTGGTGAATTTTCAATCATTAAACCCAATCGGTCACCTTTTTTTATTCCTCGCTCTAAAAAATATGCAGATACGGCATCTGATCTTTTTAAAGTGTCTTCAAAAGAAATTTCAACCCATTCGGTACCTTGTTTATGAATTAAAAAGGTTTCTTCAGGCTTATGTATATTTTTTACAACATTCCTTAAAAGGGTTGGAACAGTTGAAAATTCGTTAATTAATGGCATTGCTCGTTATTTGGTATTCATTATAATTAACAATTATAATACTTTTTTGGTTTAAAAGTGTAAATCAAGGCTTGGTTTACACTTTTCTTGAAGATTAGAAATGCAGATTTAAATAAATTTATTAGTTTTAAATGTGAGTTAAAACTTACACTTCATGAAATTTTTCTATGCGACATCGTGCCTCTCGATGACGAATGTATTAAAACGCAAAAAAGGTCCCATAACTGGAACCTTCTTTATATATGTTGTATGATTTAAACTGAAAAGCTTTCGCCACAACCACAACTGCGACTTGCATTTGGGTTTATAAAGTTGAAACCTTTTCCATTTAATCCGTCAGTAAAATCTAATTCTGTACCAGCCAGGTAAAGGAAAGATTTCATATCCAATGCAATTTTGATTCCTCTATCTTCAAAAAACTGATCACCTTTTTGTTCTTCGTTATCAAAATCTAAATTGTAAGATAAACCCGAACAGCCACCACCTTTTACCGAAACGCGTAAAAAGTAATCAGAACCCATTTCCGAATCCTGCATCAAGTGAGTGATTTTTTCTTTTGCTTTATCTGTTATTGTAATCATATTGATTTACGATTTTAGATTTACGATTTTAGAATTGGGCGAAATACAAACCGTAATTCGTCCATCTAAAATCTAAAATTTCTTAGTGGTGCGATTTTTCTAACACAATTGCTTCTAAACCATTTTTAACGCGATAATCGTTAATGGCCGATTTAATTGCATCTTCTGCCAACACCGAGCAGTGAATTTTTACTGGTGGTAAAGCCAATTCTTCTACAATATCCATATTGTCGATAGTTAAAGCCTCATCAATTGTTTTTCCTTTTAACCACTCTGTAGCTAGAGAAGAAGATGCGATTGCCGAACCACAACCAAATGTTTTAAATTTAGCATCAGTAATTACGTTATCTTCACTCACTTCAATTTGCAAACGCATTACATCGCCACACTCAGGTGCGCCAACTAAACCAGTTCCTACAAATTTACTGTCTTTATTTAATGTACCTACGTTACGTGGGTTATTGTAATGGTCAATTACTTTTTCTGAATATGCCATGATATTTTAGATTTTAGATTTACGATTTTAGATTACTCCTCAAACGTAAATTGTTAATTTTTATACTTTATGTGATTGAGATTTGCAAACCATAATTTCTCAATCGTAATTAAAAACTGCTTTCAATTTCAGACCTCAGAATCGTAATTCGTCAATCTAAAATCGTCAATCAATTTAGTGCTCTGCCCACTCAATTTTACTCAAGTCGATTCCTTCTTTAAACATTTCCCAAAGTGGAGAAAGTTCTCTCAAGTGATTAACTGCTTTTTCGGTTACTGCAATAGCTTGATCAATTTCTTCTTCAGTTGTAAAACGACCTAAACCGTAACGAATAGAAGAGTGTGCCAAATCATCAGATAAACCTAAGCTTTTTAAAACGTAAGATGGTTCTAACGAAGCCGAAGTACAAGCCGAACCCGAAGACACTGCTAAATCGCTCATGGCCATCATTAAACCTTCGCCCTCTACATATTTGAAAGAGATATTTGCTACGTGTGGTAAACGGTGTTGTGTATTACCATTCACATAACTTTCTTCCATTTTACTTAAAGTAGATTCTAACTTATCGCGTAAAGCAGATAAACGAATCGTTTCGCTTTCCATTTCTAAACGGCAAAGTTCGCAAGCTTTACCTAAACCTACAATGCCCGGAACATTTAACGTACCAGAACGCATACCACGTTCGTGACCGCCGCCATCCATTTGTGAGGTTACTTTAACTCTTGGGTTTTTTCTACGAACGTAAAGTGCACCTACGCCTTTCGGACCATACATTTTGTGTGCAGAGAAAGCCATTAAGTCAATACCATCTGCATTTACATCAACCGGAATTTTACCAACTGCCTGCGTAGCATCAGTCATAAATAAAGCGCCATGTTTATGTGCAATTGCAGAAATTTCTTTAACTGGTTGTATTACACCGATTTCGTTGTTGCCATACATAATCGAAACTAAAATAGTTTCAGGAGTCATAGCAGCTTCTAATTCAGCTAAATCAATTAAACCATCTTCTTTAACGCCTAAATAAGTTACTCTTGCACCATGTTTCTCCAGGTGTTTACAAGTATCTAATACAGCTTTATGTTCTGTAACCGCGGTAATGATGTGGTTACCTTTTTCTTTATACATTTCAAATACACCTTTAATGCCTAAATTATCGGCTTCAGTTGCACCTGATGTAAAAATGATTTCTTTTTCAGTACAGCCGATTAATTTGGCTACCTGTTCACGAGCGTAATCAACTCCCTCTTCGGCCACCCAACCAAAAGCGTGATTACGGCTTGCGGCATTTCCAAATTTCTCAGTAAAGTAAGGTAGCATTGCTTCTAACACCCTTGGATCAAGAGGTGTAGTTGCATTATTATCTAAATATATCGGCTGTTTCATTTCAGTTCTGTTATTTGTAGCACAAAGATACAAAAAAACTTATTTAACAATTATAATTAATAGCTATGAGGTTATAGAGAAAAGGTGCATTTTTACATTCACATAACCTTAAAATCTATGAATAAGATAGAACACATCGGCATCGCCGTAAAAGACCTTAATAATTCTATAGATATCTATCAGAAATTGCTGAATACAGATTGTTATAAAACAGAGTTAGTTAGCTCAGAATTTGTAAACACGGCCTTTTTTAAAACTGGCGATAATAAGATCGAACTGTTACAAGCAACTTCTCCTGATAGTGCAATTGCCAAATTTATTGAGAAAAAAGGAGAGGGGATTCATCATATTGCTTTTCTGGTCGACGATATTTTAGTGGAAATGGAAAGGCTACATAGCGAAGGTTTTGTATTGCTCAGCGAATCGCCTAAAAAAGGTGCTGATAATAAAATGGTTTGCTTTGTGCATCCTAAAGATACAAATGGTGTGTTAATAGAAATCTGTCAGGAAATAAAGTGGATATAAAAAAGTTGCCAGTTACCAGGTTGGGTTGCGAAAATTTCTCTATGCGGAAATGCTGAAGTATTTTTAAATAAATTAGGAAACGATCGGTTTGGTTTTTATCGTTTCTGTAGCCCTGCTGTACATTGTAGCCCCGAAGAAAAATCGGGGGCTGTCATTTTCATCAGGTTTATTAACTTTGGCTTGTAGTTCTTGGCAAAATAGCGAGTTCCGTAATAATACAGTGTAATAAATTGTGAACGATAATACTTCTTTAATTAAAATCATTACTAAAGATTTTGATATTCCAGAACAGCTTTCTGAAAGTCAGCTTAAACAAGCTTTGGTTGATGCTTTTAGCTATCTCGTTGATGACGATTTCCCTAAACTTATTCAGATTTTATATAAAGCTGATGTTGATCAATATAAACTAAAAGAACAGCTAGAAAATACTGAAGGTTTAAGTTCAGCTGAGGTAATCGCAAATGCGTATATTGAAAGGCAAAAAGCAAAGGTAGAAACCTGGAAGAAGTATTCGAATAAATAAATGAGGCTGTTTATAGAATTCTTTATAAAATAATTTAACCAAATTAAGTTTTATAGATTGCCAGGCTGCGCATAGCCAAAGTGCTTAAAAATTTTTCGACTATGCTCAAACTGACAAAATTCAGAAAATTATAAATTATTGTTAAAATAATTTTTCTTGCGGTGGTTTTACTCCAGCTAAGCGAAGATATACTGTTGTCTGGCCGCGGTGATGGGTTTGGTGCTCAAAATCTTTAATGAAAACCATATCCTTCGTCATCTCAAAACGGTTCATAAACTTAACTTTTTCTTCTAATTGCTTAGGTGTCATTTTCTTCAAAGCTGCAATTACATAATCATAGCTAGCCATAACTTCTTTGGTTACATTAGCTTTCGATTTATCCTGAATTTTTTCTGCTTCTCCAAAACCTACAGGTGCTTTTTCGCCTGTAGCTGTAGCCGTAAAGCCATAATTGGCATCAGTAAGGTGTAACATCTGCTCTGCAAAAGAACGCATTTCTGGTGTTGGCTTTAATGCATAACCAGATTCGGGCATTGCATCCAGATATTCTTTTGTGTAGGTCTTTGCTCTTTCCCATTCGGCAATTTTAGTGGCTAATTGTTCCTGAGCGTTTGCAGTTCCAAGCATAGCCATAAGGCATAATACGCTTAAAAGTAGTTTTAATTTTTTCATGATTTGGTTCGTTTTATTAACACAAATATAAGTTAGAAGTAATGAGGAAATACAATTGCTTAAATATATTTTAGCAGTATTTTTAACGAAATTTACCTAACTAAAATGCTGTCCACTGAATATTATAAAGTTTACTACGCTCCGTAGTTATATAAAAAAAGCAGATTGATTAAAAACTTGAAATATAATTTTGGCTTTACTATTGTAAATCAAAAATAAAATTAAGATATTTGCACCTCTAAAATAAAGTAGTAGAAAAGACAATAGAAAATGTCATAAGCGTTGTTGCCAGCAAATTGCAACTAAATGTTCTTGATGCTTTCACACAAATAACTTAAAATAATATTCAAATGAAAAAAGATTTGCACCCATCAAGCTACAGACCAGTTGTTTTTAAAGATATGTCTAACGAATATGCTTTCTTAACAAAATCTTGTGTAGATACTAAAGAAACAATTAAATGGGAAGATGGTAATGAGTATCCTCTATATAAATTAGAGATTTCTCACATGTCTCACCCTTTTTATACAGGTAAAATGAAATTGGTTGATACAGCAGGACGTATCGATAAATTCAAAAACCGTTACGCTAAGAAATAATTTTAGCAACAAAAAGCATTTTTTGAAGTCCCTTTGCCAAAAGCATCGGGACTTTTTTTATTTTTGTTGCTTATGACAATCAATCTTTTTGATGATTCTAGCTGGGATTCATTACGTCCTCTTACTTTTACCAGACCTGTAGCCGATTTACGCATAGGTATTTTAACAATTGCGGAAAAATGGGCTAAGCACTTAAATGCCGATTTTGGATTCAATACTCAGGGTTACCTTTCGAAGAAATATCCATCTAAAGCTGCGAAACTGTTCATTAACGGTTCCATATGCCCAGATGAAGCTTTGTTAGATGCTGTAAATAGTCTTAATATTGGTGAGGCTTTATTAAATGACAACATTTTAATCGCTTTTGCCGCTGATAAGTTTGATTTGGCATTTGCCAAAACTTTAAAACCAATTCAATACCAGGCTAATTTTCTTCGAATAATTTACCCTAATGATATTTTTACCCACAATGCAGCGGAACTGAAAAAAGATTTTGCCCTTTTAACCAAAGGCAAAACTTCGGCGCCGTTAAGTAGCACTAATACTTTTTTAGGTGATAATATTTTTGTTGAAGAAGGTGCTGAGGCAGAATGCTCTATTTTTAATAGCAAACAAGGACCTATTTATCTTGGAAAAGATAGCCAAGTTTGGGAAGGTAGCATTATTAGAGGTTCTTTTGCATTATGTGAAGGTTCTTCGGTAAAAATGGGAGCGAAGATTTATCCTGGAACCACTATAGGTCCTTATAGCAGGGTTGGTGGCGAGATTAACAATGCCGTAATTTGGGGCTATTCATCAAAAGGGCACGAAGGTTATTTGGGTAACTCTGTTTTAGGCCAATGGTGTAATATTGGTGCAGATAGCAATAACTCGAATCTAAAAAATAACTACGCAGAAGTAAAGCTCTGGGATTACACACAACAAAGTTTTCGGGAAACAGGTCTGCAATTTTGTGGTTTAATTATGGCAGATCATTCTAAATGTGCAATTAATACCATGTTTAATACAGGTACTGTTGCCGGGGTAAGTGCAAATATCTTTGGTGCTGGTTTCCCCAGAAATTTTATACCAGATTTTGCTTGGGGCGGTGCACATGGTTTCGAAGTGTACAGCTTAAATAAAATGTTCGAAACTGCCGAAAAAGTTTATTCTAGAAGAGGGTTACCGTTTGATGATAACGAAAAGGCTATTTTAACCAAAGTATTTGATTTAACAAAAAAAGAAAGACATTTTTAAAAAGTTGGAAGGTTAAAGACTAAAAGGCTTTGTATGCTATTTGCAGATTACAAAGGATACACTTGAACTTTATAACTTTACAACATTCAAACTTTAAAATAATATATAATGAGAAAAAAAATTGTTGCTGGAAACTGGAAAATGAATTTAGATTATAACGAAGGCGTTTCGTTATTTAGCGAAATAGTAAATATGGTTAAAGATGAACGCAAGGGCGATCAACTTGCTATAATTTGTGCTCCTTTTATTCATTTAAATAGTTTAGCAAAATTAGGTGGCACCGATGTTGCCATTGGTGCTCAAAACATCCACGATAAAGAAAATGGCGCTTACACAGGCGAAGTTTCTGCTAAAATGATTAAATCTGTTGGTGTAGAATATGTTATTTTGGGGCACTCAGAACGCAGACAATATCAAGCTGAAGGTAATGAATTATTAGCTGCCAAAACAAAAACAGCTTTAGCGCACGATTTAAAGCCAATTTTTTGCATCGGCGAAACTTTAGATGAACGTAACAATGGGAGTTATTTTGAGGTTCTAAAAAAACAGTTAGTCGAAGGTCTTTTTAGTTTAACAGAGGCAGATTTTAAAAAAGTAGTTATTGCTTACGAACCGGTTTGGGCAATTGGTACAGGTTTAACAGCTTCACCAGAGCAGGCACAAGATATACATGCATTTATTCGTTCTGAAATTGAAGCCAATTATGGTTTTAATGTTGCAGATGATACTACAATTTTATACGGTGGTAGCTGTAATCCTGGTAATGCGGCAAGTTTGTTTGCTCAAAAGGATATTGATGGTGGTTTAATTGGTGGGGCATCATTAAAGTCGCGTGATTTTACAGATATTATTAAAGCATTAAATAGCTAAATGCAATATATTAAAGCAGTTTTTAAGTTCGAAAGTATAGAAGATTACCAACAAGATTTGCTGATAAGTGATTTAGCAGATGCTGGTTTTGATACTTTTGAAGATAGCGAAGGCGGGTTTACTGCTTTTGTAATAAAAGAAAATTTTAACGAGCAGGAACTTAAAAGCCTGCTCGCTAATTACGCTGAAGACTTCACTACGCAATATCTTTTAGAAGATGTTGCAGATGAAAATTGGAATGCAGAATGGGAGAAAAATTTCAGTCCGTTAATTATTGATGACGTGTGTTATGTTAGGGCAACTTTCCATGAAGCACAACCATCATACCCTTACGAGATTGTGATTGATCCTAAAATGGCTTTTGGTACTGGTCATCATCAAACCACTACAATGGTTATGCAGTATATTTTAGCTGCTGATGTTAAAGATAAAAACGTCTTGGATATGGGTTGCGGAACCGGGATTTTAGCAATTCTTGCAGCTAAACTTGGCGCTAGATATTTAACTGCTATCGATTACGATGATATTTGCTACGAGAGTACAATTGAAAACGCAGCGCTAAATCATGTTGGAAACCTTAAGGCAATTTGTGGCAGCAAAGAAGTTATCCCGAATGATGAATATGATATCATTCTGGCTAACATCAATAGAAATATTTTGCTTGATCAGATTGGTAAATACGCTGAGCTTTTAAAATCAGAAGGGAAAATTTTCTTCAGTGGATTCTATTTAGACCCGGATTTGAGTATGATTACTGCGGAATGTGCTAAATACGGCATTAGATACTTAGATCATAAACAAAATGGCGATTGGGTAGCTGCCCAGTTTGAAAAGAAGGAGTAAGAGCAGAATAAAGGATTATTTGTTATCAGCTGATGGCTAGGCACTGGATCTTATTCCTTATTCTTTTATCTAACAAAATAAAAAAAATATGCGCATACATTTTATAGCGATTGGTGGTAGTGCAATGCACAATCTGGCTATTGCTCTTCATAAAAAAGGGTATCAAATTTCAGGTTCTGATGATGTGATTTTTGAACCAGCAAAATCAAGGTTAGATAAATATGGTTTGTTGCCAGCCGAAATGGGATGGAACGAAAGTAGAATTTCTACCGATTTAGATGCAGTAATTTTAGGTATGCATGCCCGAATTGATAATCCTGAATTATTAAAAGCACAAGAACTTGGTGTAAAAATATATTCTTACCCAGAGTATATTTACGAACAAAGCAAAAATAAATTACGTGTTGTAATTGGTGGTAGTCATGGTAAAACAACGATTACCAGTATGATTTTGCATGTTTTAAATTATTATAACCGCGATTTCGATTATTTAGTTGGTGCGCAATTGGCTGGTTTTGAAACGATGGTTAAAGTAACCGAAGAAGCACCAGTTATGATTATCGAAGGTGATGAGTATTTATCATCTCCAATTGATAGAAGACCTAAATTTCATCTTTACAAAGCCAACGTTGCGGTAATTAGCGGCATTGCCTGGGATCATATTAATGTATTCCCAACATATGCAGATTATACAGCTCAGTTTGATAAGTTTATTAATACAATTGAAGAGGATGGTACTTTAATTTACTGTAAAGAAGATGCTGACTTAAATGAAATTGTAGAAAATTCTAAAGCCCGGATTCAGAAAATTGGTTACGCTATCCCCGAACATGAAATTATAAATGGTATAACCTACCTGTTACCCGAAAAAACTGCATTAAAAGTTTTTGGCGATCATAATTTGATGAACATGAATGCTGCCAAGTTGGTTTGTGCGCAATTGAACATCAAAGAAGCAGAATTTAATGAGGCAATTTCATCTTTTACTGGTGCTGCAAAACGCCTTGAAGTTATTTCTGCTGATGAATCTACCAATGTTTATAAGGATTTTGCACATTCACCTTCAAAATTAAAAGCAACTATTGATGCAGTTAAAAGTCAGTTTACCAATCGTAAATTAGTTGCTTGCATAGAGTTACATACTTTCAGTAGTTTGAATAAAGATTTTTTGAAAGAATATGCTGGTTCGATGGATAAAGCTGATGATGCAATTGTTTTTATCGATTTAAAATCTTTTGAGCAAAAAAGGATGGAGCCTTTTAATGAAAACGATGTGCAGGATGCTTTTTCAAATCCAAACCTTAAATTCTTTAATGATGCTGCGAAGCTGAAATCTTATTTGCTGAGCCAAAATTATAAAGATACAAATCTGTTAATGATGAGTTCTGGGAATTATGCCGGCTTCGATTTGCCAGAATTGTCGGCTGAATTACCTCGGTAATAACCTTAGATTTACATTTTAGACTCAATGAAAAGCATTGGAGAAAATATTAAACAAAGTAGGGTAGCACTTGGTTTAAGTCAGGCTGATGCCGCGAAAATGATAAATATTTCTACGCCGGCCTTTTGTAAGATAGAAACGGGTCAAACAGATTTGAATGTATCTCGTTTGCTTCAAATTGCAAAAGTTTTTAATGTTTCTGTTGGTCAATTATTGCCAGATTATAAAACATCATTGTGTTCTTCTGAAGAACTATTGGCTTTAAACGAAAAGTTAAAAGAGAAAGAAGAAGAGCTCAATAAACTTCGCAAGAAGGTTATTGAGCTCTATGATAAATTGGGGGTTTAGAATATTCGTCCTTGCGAGGCACGAAGCAATCTAATAACATAAACAACACAAAAAGAGATTGCTTGGTGACTTGCTCCTTGTACTTTTATTTATTAAAAAACCTTGCGCATGGTTAAGTGCTTTTTGCCAAAGGTTGCGCCAGTTGCTTTGTGTATGGCAATCATTTGTTCGTTAAAATCGCCTACCCAGCTTAATTCTAATTCTTTATACTGATTTTTAGGAAGTACGTATTCGCCTAATCTGATAAATAAAACAGATTCTAAGCCATGTTTCTGGAATTTCGGCTTTGTACCCATTACAATTGCTCTCATTCGGGTAACACCAACCCAACGACGATAAGCAAATTTTAGCTTTTCGATTAAACCGAGTTTACCATCAAAGCCTTTAATCATTTGGTTGGCATCAGGAATCAGTACTACAAATGATGCAGGTTCGCCATTAAAGTAAGCAAACTGAATTAAGTGCTCATCCATAATTGGTTCCATACTTTTGAAACTTTCTTTTAAAGTTTCTCTTTTTATCGGAACAAAGTTTTCAAAATCCTGCCAGCCATCATTATAAATTTCCATCAAATCAGAAATATATTTCTCTGAATTGGTTTTGCTGAAATACTCAAAAGTATAGCCAGGTTTATTTCTAACCCAGTTTGCAATTTTTGTAAAACGCTCAGGAAAAGGAATCGTTAAATTGATGTGATTGGTTAATTGTTCATATTCTTTAATAAAACCATAAGCATTGAAAAACTTCTCGTAATAAGGGAAATTATAATTCATCCCGAATGAGGGAGGTGTGAAGCCTTCTACCAATAAACCCCAAAAAGAGTCGTTTTCTCCAAAGTTTATTGGTCCATCCATGGCTTTCATGCCATTTTCAATTAACCATACTTTAGCTGTGTCAAATAGTAAAAATGCAGCTTTTTCATCATCAATACATTCAAAAAAACCCATGCCGCCAGTTGGCTGCTCGTAATTAAAAGCTTTTTTCTCATTTATAAAAGCTGCCACACGACCAATTAGTTTGCCTGCATCGTCTTTTAAAACCCAACGGGTACATTTCCCATGATTAAAGAAGTTGTTTTTTTTAGGGTCGAAAACATTTTCAATTTCCGAATCTAGCGGACAAATCCAGTTTTTATCATTTTTATAAAGAAGTTTTGGTGTTTGGAGAAAATCGTTTTTTAGAGCGATACTGTTTACTTGTGTAACTTGCATGGGCAGTTTTAAAATTAAAAAGCATCCTACCAAGCGGGCGGATGCTTTTTCAAATATATAGTTTTTTAAAAATTAAAAATCGTCATCGTCGTCGTCAAAGTTGTCGAAGGTATCCAAATCATCTAAGGGCAAATCAAAGTCATCTTCTTCCTCAACTTTTAATTTTTTCGAAGGCATAATGTCTTCATCATCTTCAAAATCGTCGTTATCTTCTACCTCTTTCTTTGTAGTTGGTTTTATCGGGGATTTCTTTGGAGTTTTCATACGACAAAAATAAAAATTGCTTTTATAGTTTAAAAATACGAAAAAACTTTTTTTAATAACAACCTGGTTGTAAACAAATTAAAATTAATTTATTCTGCAGTTTCTCCAATAGTATTTTCTTCTCTTGTAATATCTTTTAATTGCGGAAGTTGTGATAGGTTATTTAATGCGAAATAATCCATAAATAAGCTGCTTGTAGAGTATAGAATAGGTCTGCCAGGTGTTTCTGCTTTACCCTCTATACTAATTAGCTCTTTTTCTAAAAGGCGCTGTACAGAGTAATCTGAATTTACGCCTCTAATCTGCTCAATTTCTAATTTTGTAATGGGTTGGCGGTATGCAATTATAGCTAAAGTTTCCATCGCCGCCTGACTTAGTTTCTTTTTAGAGCGATGAAGTTGAAGTTGATTAACAGTTTCGTGATATATCTTTTTAGTTAAAAACTGATAACCATTATTTAAATTAACCAGTTCTATGGCAAAATCAGCTGCACTGTATTTTTCCTTTATTAAATCAAGGCTCTCGAATATCTGGGTTTCTATATGTTCTTCTTCGAAAACAGCATTTAAAGCCAGCATAATTTCTTGTACACTAATACTTTGAACGGAAGAAAAGATAAGGGCTTCTATGTGCCTGGTGATTTTGGTTTGGGGCATATACAAAAATAAAATTTTTGGGCAAAAAAAAGCGGTCTCGCTTTTTAAAAAACAAGACCGCTTTTAACACACAAATGAAACCTGAATTAAGATATAGTTTTAGGTTAGGTTATTAAATATCTATATCAATTCTATAAGAACGTTTTGATAAACACTATCGTTTATTTCTAATACAAGTTTAAGGCTAAACTCGATGCAACGTTATTCCTATTTAGTGAGTGGTATTAATAATTGAGTAAACGGTAATATTTCTATTTAAGTGGTATAGAAATGAATACGGTTGTACCATTTTCGGCATTTTGATGTACGTCAAGGTGTATAGGTTTTGCTTCAATTTGCCCTAAAAGGTTTAAACGTTCGCGGGTTAACTGCATACCTTTACTTATATGCGTATCCTTTTTACTTTTCAAAGAGTTTTCAATGCCAACGCCATCATCAATAATTTCGATGTTTAAGTAATCTTCGTTCTTTAGATTTATGTTTATCTGAATTTCTCCGCCAGTTTCTTTTGGCATAATGCCATGCCATATTGCATTTTCTACGTAAGGCTGCAAAAGCATCGACGGAATTAATGTATCATCTTTATCAATATCTTCATCCACATTAATGGTGTATTGAAGTTTATCTCCAAATCTGTTTTTTTCGAGCTTGAGGTATAATTTTAGGTATTCTAATTCCTCTTCTATAGTAATATAGCTTTTGGTACAGATTTCCAGATTCTTTCTTATTAATCTTGCAAAACCAGTTAAAACCTTATTTGCTGATGTGGTATTTTGAGTGTTAATGTAATGTTGGATAGAATTCATAACATTGAAAACGAAATGAGGATTCATCATGGCTTGAAGCGCCTGCTGCTCAAGCATTAAAATTCTATTTTTAAGCAATAATTGCTCTTGTTCTTTGTCTTTTTGTCTTCGGGTAATGTAAACAGCCAATTTGTAAAAAACGTAGCCAACAAGTAAAATTAAGATGGAAAGAAACCATAAGCTTTGCCAGAATTGCTTTTTAATGGAGAAAGATATTTTCGCCGATGGACCCCATTCGTTATTCTGGCTTTTTGCACTAACCTCAAAAATATAATCGCCGGGTTGGAGTGCCGAAAAATCCAGTCGCCTGGTTCTGGTTTCCACCCAGTTTGCGTTTTCGGTTAATCTATATCGAAATGTAATATCGCTGGTGGTAAAGTCTACAGCACCAAAGGTGAACACAATTGTATTACTGCCGCTTTCAAAAGTGAAATTATTCTGATTAATTGGTAAACGTTCCTTATCTTTTATTATGGAGGTGATGTAAACTTTTGGCAGGTTTTTAATCCTGTTTTTGTTGTTGTAGTTGAATAAAATTAAGCCTTTATTGGTCGCGAAATAAGCGGTGCTGTCATCAATGTAAAGGTTGTTTACATCTTCGGTAAGTAAATCTTTTCCGTAATCGAAGTTAATTACTTCTGCCTCGCCTGAGTAGTCAGAAACCTTATTAACGCCCTTGTTTGTTAATACCCATATTTCGTTATTCTTGATAAATAATCTTGTGCAAATATCATTTGTTAATCCATTTTTCTGTGTTAGCTGCTTTACGATTTTATTATCTCGATAGAAGAGTAAACCATAACCATCGGTAGCTAAAATCAAAGTACCATCGGGTAGTTGCTGAATGTCATTTATCCTTTTGGTTAGCAGTAGATTGTTTTTGAAATGCTGGATAAGTTTTCCATCAGAAAATTCAGAAAGTCCATCGATATTAGAAAACCATAAACCGCCTTTTTTATCATAAAAAACATGATAAGAACGATCTTTAAAAAAGTCTTCTTTCTCTCTGTATTTTAACGAATTAAATTCGAGTCTGTTGGTTCTATCAGCTAAGAAAACTACACCAGATGAAAGTGCTAAAGCCAATCGGTTATTGTATTTGCTTAAGCTGAAATGTTTGATTACAAACATCGAATTATTGGTTTCTTTTAAATATTTTACATCATCTTTAGTTTGATAGATGTTTTTGAAAACGCCTAACCCATAATCTGAAGCAAAGTAAACCGATTGATTTTTATCATCGTAGGTAATTTGTTTAATGGTTTTATATTTCTTGTAGTCATCTAATCCAACTTCGTCAATCTGGAAATTTTTAATATTCAGAATGTCGATAACAGCATCATCGGTACCTAGCCAAAGGCTGTTTTTATTATCTTTGGTTATGCTTTTAATTACATTACTGCTCAGTCCTGATTCTGCATCAATAATCGATAATCTTGAATTTATGTTTGGAAGCATATAAATCCCCTGATTGGTAGCAAACCACATGTTGCTACTGTTGTCTTTTATCGATTGATTAACGGAGATTCCCTGTAAATACATAACCGTTTTACCACTTTTATTCATGACTAAAGCACCGTTGTTACTGGCTAGCCAAACTTCCTGGTCTTTATCATCATAATAAAAATAACCGGCCATATTATTAAGCAAATTATCTGGGATTGGGAAGAGCGATTTAACAATGCCATTTTGAAAATGCTTTAAGCCCGTTACATCTAAATAATATAACGAACGATTTGGCGCATTGAAGGCTGTCATGTATGAAATTGGATTAACCTTATTTTCGGTTAATTCGAATTTTTTACCGTCGAATTTTTGTGTGCTTAAATCGCTGTAAGCGTAAATGTTGCCTTTTTCATCTTCATGTAGAAATGCATTTGTAAATTGCTCGTTTATGCGTGGAGAAGCAAATTTTCTAACCGATTTTCCATCCCAGAATACAATTAAATTAGAATTTGTACCCAGCCAGATTCCACCTTTTTTATCCTCTAAAAGAGAAACAATAACCGTGTTGGAATTAAGCTGTTTTAATAATTTATCGTTATTCTGATTGTAGAATTTTCCATCTTTTAAATAGCTTAATTGGCCGTTTAAAGCTAAAAACCAAAGCCTGCCTTCTTTATCTTCTCTTATCTGAAGAATCTGAGTATCTGGCAAACCATCTTCTATAGTGAAATTTTGAAAGTTTGTGCCATCAAATCGGCTTAAACCTGCATCTGTTGCAATCCAAATAAAACCTTTTTTATCTTGAAGAATGTAATAACAATTATTACTTGCTAAACCATTTTTAGATGTATAATGTGGTAAATATGTAGTTTGAGCAGATAATTTTGTGCCTATTGAAACGAATACTAGAACCAAAAGTAAAGTATAGCCAAGCAATTTACTTGCAGCAATAAATCGATTAGAAATCGAAAAAAAAACCTTTATATTTTTATTAATGCTCACCTTTGGATTTGGTAAATAATTTTATCTTTTCATAGAAATCGCTTGCCCGTCTTCTGGAAACATTAATGTTATCTCCGTTTTTCAGCAAAGCCTGCAAGCCGTTTTTAGAATTGTATTCTTTTAAATGATTCAGATTGATGATGCTCGATTTATGAATACGAACAAATTGATCGGAAGGTAAAAGTTCTTCAAATTCTCTCAATACCTTCGAAACCGTTATTTTATCATGATTACTTAAATGAAAAACCGAATAATTACTATCTGCTTCAATGTATATAATATCATCAACATCAATCATTTTAAATCCTTGCCCGTAAGGCAAAGTTAATTTTCTAATTTCTGAGCGATTACTTAAGCTTGAAGCAAGATTTGTAATCCGCTCATCTTTTTTATCGAGTGTTTGGTGCAGTTTAGTGTATTCTAAAACTTTACTAACAGCAATCTTAAGTTCATCAATATCTATCGGTTTTAAAAGATAATCTAAAGCGTTTGCCTTAATAGCTTTTAGCGCATATTGGTCATAAGCTGTTGTAAAAATAACCGCCGCATTATGTTGTTGCGCATCAGGAATTAGTTCGAATCCATTTCCACCAGGCATTGCAATATCCAGAAAAATTAAATTAATAGGATGGTGGGCTAAAATATCTTTTGCCTCTGCCACTGAGCGGGCAATACCTGTAATTTCTACCTCCGGACAGTTTTGCTGTAACAAGAAGAAAAGAGATGAACGGGCAAACTCTTCATCATCAACAATAATAGCTTTTAGTATAGTCATAGCAATAGGTTTGTGAATGTATTAAAAACAGGTTGTAAAAAAAAATGAAAAACTAAAAAACCGTACTTCTAATTGTCACGTATGTATCATCAAATCCCAGTAAAAAAACTTAAACGTAAATAGAATATGAAAAACAATGAACTAAAAATCAAAGATGAACTTCAAGAAGAAAGTTTATTCAATGGTAGTTTAGGCCGCAGGTCTTTTCTACAGTATGCAGGCGTAAGTGCTGCAGGTATGGCACTGGTTGCTGCTGGTTGTAAAAAAGATCGTGGTTATCCTGATATGGGTTCTGGAGCTACTTTAGATTTTAAAGATGATTTCGGTGTATTAAATTATGCTTATGCTTTAGAGCAACTAGAAGCTGCATTTTATATTAAAGTTGCAGCGGCTCCACCTGCATCTTTTACCACTGCTCAAAAAGCCTATTTTTCAGATATTCAGTTTCACGAAATTGCACACAGAGAGTTTTTTAAAAATGCTTTAAGTACAGCAGCAATCGGAAGTTTAGAAGTAGATTTTTCTTCAATTGATTTTACAAATGCAACAAGCGTTTTAGGCGCTGCAATGGCTTTCGAAGATTTAGGTGTTGCCGCTTATAATGGAGCTGGTAAACGTATCCAAACCGATGCATATTTAGTATTAGCGGGTAAAATTGTTTCTGTAGAAGCTCGCCATGCAGCATATATCAGAGATATAATTTCCAACGGAAGTTTCGCTGATTTAGGCAGTATGACTGCTTTAGGTGCTAATAGCATGAATGGTTTAGATGGTGCTTTAACACCAGATAAAGTTTTGGCTATTGCAGGTAAATACATCAAAACAAAAATTAACGTAATTAATCTTTAATCTTAATCTCCTGAAATCATGAATATCGTAAATATATTAGAAGAAATTGAAAAAGTTGACGGCGAAATCTATGAAAGATTAAGTCCAAGACGTTCAGCAATGAAAGATTTTTACTCAATGGGTAAAAAAATCGCTTTAGCTGCAGCACCATTAGCATTAGGTTCTATGTTTAACAAAGCCTATGGACAAACTTTGCCAGCTGCTGTTGTAAATACATTAAATTTTGCTTTATCATTAGAATATTTAGAGTATCATTTTTATAACCACGCTTTATTGGGTACTGATGTTACTTTTGCTTATCCAACAGCGGCAGCAAAAGCAGCAATTACAACAATTCGCGATCATGAGTTAGCTCACGTAAATTTGTTAAAAGGTGCATTAGGTGCTTCAGCAAGAACTGAAATTACTTATGCAATGACAGATTTTACAGCCGGTGGTACTTTTGGCGATGTTTATCAAAACTATTCAACTTTCTTAAAAGTTGCATTAGGTTTTGAAGATACAGGCGTAAGAGCCTACAAAGGACAAGCTACAGTATTAAAAGGCTTAGACGTTTTAACAACTGCTTTACAAATCCATTCGGTAGAAGCTCGTCATGCTTCACACATTCGCCAAATGTTGGCTGCCAGCGGTGCAAACATTAAGCCTTGGATTACTGGTTCTGCAACAGTTTCAAACGATACAGGTGTGCCTCAAGTAGATGCAGTTTATGCAGGTGAAAACTTGGATGTACAAGCTGGTGTAACAATTACAGGTATTAATGGTAACACTGGAGTAACCAGGGCTGCTGCTGTAGAGTGTTTTGATGAGCCTTTAGCAACTGCAAGTGTTATTACTATTGCCAACTTATTTGTAAGAACAGGTTTCAAATTATAATAACATAAAAAATTTACATTATTGATTAGGTAATGTTTAGTTTAAGGTAGGGAGGTAGGACTTAGGTTTTACTTCCCTTTTTTCTGAGCTGAATTTTTAGGGCTGCAATCAAATATCGTATAAGAAAATAAATTCAATAAAACGTTTTGAAAAGCAAGGTTCCGCTTTTCATTTTAGTGTTAGTCCCGTTTTTCGCTAAATCTTTTTAGCAGAAAAAGCTAAAAAGTATATCGCTGCAACCGGGTTTAATTAACTTAGGTTTTGATTTTGAAGTACTGTTAGCAGAATAATATTTTGAGCGGTCGTCATTGCCTTGAAAACGAGAATCGTAAAGCGATAGAAAGGTTGTGAAACAAAGCCTATTAAAGAATTAGGATGATCGTCAATCTGAACATGACGATAGCCTCCAAATTAAATTCTTTTAGAATGACTGAATTTTTTATTGTGATACACCTCTTTTATGTTCCTTTGTTCAAATGACAGATTTAAATATTTTATGTCTATTTCAAAACGCTATTAATCAAAATTTTTAATAAGTAATAACCTGTTCTTCTAAATGTTCAGGTAAATCGCGGTAATTATATTTTTGTCCACGTAATTGTGGTTCAAAACCTGCAGCTTTAATAGATTGCTGAATGCCGTTCGCTGTAAAACGATGAGGAGCTCCTGCTGCAGAAACCACGTTTTCTTCAATCATAATAGAGCCGAAATCGTTAGCACCTGCATGCAAACATAATTGCGCAGTTGTTTTACCTACCGTTAACCAACTTGCCTGAATGTTTTTAATGTTTGGTAGCATAATCCGGCTTAAAGCAATCATACGTATGTACTCATCGGCAGTAACATTGTTGCTAATTCCTCTTAATCTTTTCAATAAAGTTCCATCATCCTGAAAAGGCCATGGAATAAAAGCTAAAAATCCATTCGCATCAGCGGGTTTTTCACTCTGAACCTGACGAATCCAAACTAAGTGTTCAAAACGTTCTTCAATAGTTTCAACATGACCAAACATCATCGTTGCTGAAGTTGTAATATCCAGTTGATGACAAGCACGCATCACATCAAGCCACTCTTGCCCGCCACATTTTCCCTTAGAAATTAAGCGGCGAACCCGATCATTTAATATTTCTGCCCCTGCACCTGGTAAAGAATCCATCCCTGCTTCTTTCAAAACCTTTAAAACTTCTGTGTGCGAAATTCCTTCGAGTTTTGCAACATGTGCAATCTCCGGCGGACCTAAAGCATGCAATTTTAAATCAGGATATAATTCTTTTAATTTTCTAAATAAATCAGCGTAAAAAGCCAAACCTAAATCAGGGTGATGCCCACCCTGTAATAATAATTGGTCGCCACCTAAACGAAAAGTTTCTTCAATTTTAACTTTATAAGTTTCAATATCAGTTATATAACTTTCATCATGTCCTGGCCTGCGAAAGAAATTGCAGAATTTACAGTTGGCAATACAAACATTTGTGGTGTTAACATTTCTATCAATTTGCCAGGTAACTTTACCACTTGGAACCTGAAGTTTTCTAAGTTCGTTGGCTACAAACATTAAAGATGCTGTATCGGCATGGTGATATAAATGTACACCTTCTTCAAGGCTTAAAAAATCGAAATATAGTGCCCGTTGCAGTAAATCGGCTGTATTCATAGTACAAAGATAAGTAAAAGGGCGTGAAGGTTGAAGGTATAAGGTTTGAGCTTTGTCAAAAAAAATGTTTAGAAATATTAAAAGATTAGAATCATTGAAATCATTCTAATCTGTGGAATCATTTTTAATATCTTTACACTCCTAAAATTAGATAATGGTAGATTTTAAACGCTTTACACTAGCCAATGGTTTAAAAGTTTTAGTACATGAAGATGCTACAACTCCAATGGCAGTTTTAAATATTTTATACGATGTGGGTGCTCGCGATGAGAACCCGGAACAAACAGGTTTTGCCCATTTATTTGAACATTTAATGTTTGGCGGCTCTGTAAATATTCCAAATTACGACGAACCTTTACAGCGAGTTGGCGGCGAAAATAATGCTTTTACCAGCAATGACATCACAAATTATTACATCACTTTACCTGCAGAAAATTTAGAAACTGCATTCTGGTTAGAAAGTGATAGAATGTTAAGTCTTGCTTTTTCTGAAAAAAGTCTCGAAACACAAATTAATGTCGTTTCAGAAGAATTTAAGCAGCGTTATTTAAATCAACCTTATGGCGATGTTTGGTTGAAATTACGTCCACTGGCTTATAAAAAACATTCATATCGCTGGGCAACTATTGGTAAAGAGCTTTCACATATCGAAGATGCTAAAATAAGCGATGTGAAAGCATTTTTTAACAAACACTACAATCCACAAAATGCAATTTTGGTTGTTGGTGGGAATGTAAAAATGGAAGATGTAAAAAAACTTGCCGAAAAATGGTTTGAACCAATTCCATCAGGAGATAAATACGAGAGAAATTTGCCTCAAGAAGATAAACAAACAGAGGCAAGAACGGAAACCGTTAAAGCAAATGTACCTTTGAATGCAATTTACGTAGCTTTTAAAATGCCTGGTAGGTTAAGTAACGATTATTACGCTTATGATTTACTTTCTGATATTCTCTCAGGCGGGAAATCTTCGAGACTGCATAATAGCTTGTTAAAAGAACAACAACTTTTTAGTGATATTAATGCATATATATCGAGTAGCTTAGACCCGGGTTTATTTATTGTTGAAGGTAAATTGATTGAAGGTGTATCTATCGAACGTGCTGAAACTGCAATTTGGGCAGAACTTGAAAAAATTAAATCAGAATTGGTTGCTGCTAATGAGTTAACTAAAGTGAAAAATAAGGTCGAATCGGTTTTAGTTTTTTCTGAAATGAGTTTGCTTGATAAAACCATGAACCTTGCTTATTACGAACTGCTTGGCGATGCTGATATTCTAAATCAGGAAGCTTCTAAATATTTAGAGGTTAGTGCAGAAGATATTAAAAGAATATCAACAGAAACTTTTGATAAAAATTCATCATCAACTTTGTATTACTTAACTGAAGAAAATGCTTAATCGTACTCTTGCACCTGATTTTAGAAAGGTTTCTATCATAAATTTTATTAAACCCGAAAAAAATAATTTAGATAATGGCGTTCCGGTTTTTACCATTTATTCTGGGGAACAAGATTTAGTTCGTATCGAATTTATTTTTAATAACGTAAACTGGAATCCTGAAAAACCGTTACAAGCCATCGCCGTTAGTTCTATGCTCAATAACGGAACGGATGAACTTTCATCAAAAGAAATAGCAGAGCAGATTGATTTTTATGGCGCATTCTTTCAAACTGAATACGGTCAGGATCAATCAACGGTTACGCTTTACACCTTAAATAAGCACTTATCATCGGTTTTGCCGATTGTAAAAGATGTACTTTCTAATAGCCAGTTTCCACAAAAGGAGCTTGATATTTATATTCAAAACCAAAAGCAAAAATTACAGGTAAATCTTCAAAAAAACGATATTCTTTCGAGAAAGGAATTTTCTCATGCCTTGTTTGGCGATACAGCCTACGGTGTAGATATTCAGTTAAAGCATTACGACGAAGTAAAACGCGATGATTTAGTCGATTATTTCAAGGCTGCTTACACACCGGATAACTGTACTATTATTGTTTCTGGGAAATTTAGCGAAGCAAGTTTCGGACTTTTAAATGAACAATTTGGTAAAGATTGGATGGCAAGTAATTCCAAGAAAAACAGTTTTAGTTTTCCACCTTCTATTCAAAAAGAAGTTTATAGAGAAAAAGCAGAATCATTACAATCTGCAATTAGAATCGGGCAATTGGCAATTACTCGTAAACACGAAGATTTTCCAGGTGTACAGATTTTAAACACAGTTTTAGGTGGTTACTTTGGTTCACGTTTGATGAATAATATTCGTGAAGATAAGGGCTATACGTATGGAATTAGTTCTGGAATAGTTTCGCTGCAAAACGCAGGTTATTTCTTTATATCCACGGAAGTTGGTGCTGATGTTTGCGCTGATGCATTAAAAGAAATTTACAAGGAAGTAGGTTTGCTTAAAACTAAATTAGTAGGGGCAGAGGAACTGGATTTGGTAAGAAACTATATGTTAGGCTCTATGTTGGGCAGTTTAGAAAATGTTTTCTCTCATGCAGATAAGTTTAAAAATATCTATTTTTCTGGATTAGATTACGCCTATTACGAAAAATATATCAGTACAGTGAAAACAATTACTGCAGAAGAAATATTAGCGCTTGCGAACAAATATTTAACTACAGAATCTTTTATTGAAGTTGTGGTAGGGAAGAAGTAGTTGTTAGTTTACAGTTATCAGTTGCCGATTTGCAATTGCAAAATAAAAGGAACAGGATTTACATTCTGCTTCTTTCTCGTATATGTTATCAACGTTTAAGGTTGATTGGGTTGTCACCATGAATTTATTTCAGGGTCTTTAACGCTGTTAAGATGAGACTGTATCAAAATTGATTTTGAAGCATTGTTAGCAGAATAATATTTTGAGCGGTCGTCATTCCCGCATACGCCTATCGTGTGGACACATCTTTTTGTTTAATTTGCATGATATATGCAACGGGGATTTACAGATCTATGTGATGATCGATTACTTTTTAGAGGGAATAAGATTTTAA
>NZ_JBHSBY010000114.1:0-28422 GCF_042650905.1 Pedobacter jamesrossensis
ACTTAAATATCTGAAATTCAGTGAAATAAATCAAATTTAAACAGGACGAAAATTAATTTTTTTTCCACAAAAAAGAGACTGCCTTTTTGAGACAGCCTCTTTTTTATACTGTTTAAGATTGCTTATTCAGCGATTACTGAGAAAGGAACCTGAACTTTCACTTCTTTGTGTAAGTTTAAGTTAGCGATATAATCTCCAACAAATTTAGGTTCAGTTTCAAAAGTAATACGACGACGGTCAACATCAAAACCTTGATTTTTTAATGCCTCAGCAATTTGGATAGTGTTAACAGCACCAAATATTTTACCGCTTTCGCCAGCTTTAGCACCGATAGAAAGTTTAACATCTGTTAAACGCTCAGCAATACCTTCAGCATCTTTTTTAATTTTATCTTGTTTAAAAGCAGCTTGCTTTAAGTTTTCAGCTAATACTTTCTTTGCAGAAACTGTAGCTAAAGATGCAAATCCTTGCGGAATTAAATAGTTACGACCATAACCTGGTTTTACCGTAACGATATCGTCTTTCTCGCCTAATGATTTAATATCTTGTTTTAAAATAATTTCCATATCAAATCCTCCTATTTTAATTGGTCAGCAACGAAAGGTAACAAACCGATGTGACGAGCACGTTTAACGGCCTGAGCCACTTTACGTTGAAATTTTAACGAAGTACCAGTTAAACGGCGTGGTAATAATTTACCTTGATCGTTAATGAATTTTAACAAAAAGTTTGCGTCTTTGTAATCAATGTATTTAATACCGTTTTTTCTGAAACGGCAATATTTTTTACGGTTATCCTCTACTTTAGGGGCAGTAACGTATTGTATTTGTTCTCTTGCCATTACGCTGCAACCTCCTTAGTTTTTTTGTTAAACGCACCGCTGCGTTTTTTAGCGTTATAAGCAACTGCATGTTTATCTAACCTGATGGTTAAGAAACGAAGCACACGCTCATCACGTTTTAATTGTAACTCTAATTTAGCAATCAAATCACCTGGAGCACTATACTCAGTTAAGTTGAAAAATCCGTTTGATTTTTTAGCGATCGGATACGCTAATTTTCTTAAACCCCAATTATCTTCGTGGATAATTTCGGCACCGCCATCAGTAAGAACTGCTTTGAATTTAGCCATAGCCTCTTTCGCAACATCTTCTGATAACAACGGGGTTAGAACGATAACAGTTTCGTACTGATTCATTGTTATAAAATTTTTAATTTTTAATCCCGAGGTATATTACGGGGACGCAAAAGTAACAATATATTTCTTAAAATCAAAGCTTTAATCAGAAAAACGAACTAAAACCATTTGATAAAATCTTCATAAGCAGCTGAATACTTATCTAAACTTCAAATTCAGCATTTAAAAGCTATTATATTAAAATAGATTTTTCTAAGCCAACATTTTAATCGGCCCAATCTTTGCTCTTATCGAATCTTAATTTTATTCCAAAATCCCTATTTAGATTATGAACAAACTACAAGCACTATCCAAAAAAATCTGCATTTTCTTTTCTGCAATTATCATCCTTTTCTTATCAGCTTGCTCTGAAACTCCAGAGAAATTCTTTGATATCGCCATCCTGAATACAAATATGATTAACGATTTCGCAAGCCCGGATTTGGCTCGTCATATTAATGATGAAACAAAAGAATTCCCGGATATTCCATCAAGCAAAAAGAACGGAACTGAAGCGGCTGCGAACATCAAAAACAAAATTTTATATTTAGAGCAATCTTTAGATAAAGTGAAAAAGCTTTCCGCTTCCGGAGCTGAAGAGGAAGAGATTAAAAAGCTTTCTACGCAGCTATATGAATTGGTAATCCCTGTTTATAAAAATGAATACCTGGCTTATGCTAAACTTTGCGACAGTAAGGGCAGTGATGATGAAAAAGATGCAATGATTAAAAATATTGATCAAAAGTATGGAGAACGTTTTGAGCAAAATTTCAATGCCTTAATGGATAAAGGGAAAGTTTACGCAAAAGAAAACAACATTCAGGTTAACTGGGGAAAGTAAATAAAAAACTATTCAACAAAAAAGGGATTATCTGAAAAGATAATCCCTAATTAATTTAAATATTTAATTGAATTAGCGAATTTGAACTGTTTTTACAACTTCCTGATCTTTCGATGTTACAACAAAAGTTAATTCTTTACCGTAAGATTTTAATGTATCGAAACGTTTTACCAATTTAGATTTATTAGTAAAGGTTTCTTTATAAAGTTCATCATTATACTCATTATAAATTTGAACATCAATCGGTCCATTGTCTGCATTATCAAGAGTAAGGGTTATTAATGAGTTTTCTTTTGTAATAATAGGTTTGAAAATATTTTTAATTGTTGGCTCTGAAATCACTGCTTTGTTACCCGCAATCACAATTTTGTATTCTGCTAACTTCGAATCAGATTCTACATTAAGCACATATTCACCATCTGGCAAAGCATTCAAATCGTAAGTTTTTGTAGAAGCACCTGTTGAATGAATATTTTCTTGGAATAAAACTTCACTATTAGCTTCTCTTATTGATAAATTGATATCAGAAGCCTCATCGATAAAAAAGCGAATAGATTTATTATCTTCTGCTTTTACTTTAAGTGAGTAAACCTCGTCGTTTGCGTATGTTGCCGATGCAGTAAACATTGTTGCTGCTAGAAGGCTGATTTTTAGTAAATTTTTCATGATCAATAATTTTTAAGGGTTTGTAATTATTTGATAATGCTAAATTACCACTGTTTCAGGCACATAGTTGATTCCATATTTTCCAATAACTATGCTATTTTACCCGTAAATTACACATTCATATACAAACCCAGCAATTAAGCATATTTTATTTCTTATTTTTGAAGTAGAAATGAAAAAAATCAGACCAAGTTTTGAAGTTGTAGAGCCCTCTTTCGGAAGCTCATTTTATTATTCGAAATATGTGGAAAATGCCAATAACAAAGCACACTTATGGCATTATCATCCCGAAATTGAAATGGTTTTTGTTAATGGCGGTTCCGGAAAGCGGCAAATTGGTAGCCATGTATCTTATTATACCGATGGGGATTTAATTTTGATTGGGAGCAATTTGCCTCATTGTGGCTTCACTGACACACACACTGGAAACAAAAATGAAACCGTTATTCAGATGAAACCTGATTTTTTAGGAAATGATTTCCTTAAACTTCAGGAAGTAAAACCAATACTCGAACTATTTGACAAAGCAAAGGGAGGAATTGCTTTTGGTGCAGAGGCAATACAGGCAGTTGGAAGCCGCATTGAAAAAATGGAAAGCCAACCACCTTTTGAAAGACTCCTAACTTTATTGAGTGTTTTAAAAGAGCTGGAGAAATCTGCTGACTTCAAAATCCTAAATGCTTCAGGCTTTTCTATGGAAATGCAAGTTCAGGACAACGACAGAATTAATATGGTTTTTAATTATGTAAAAGATCATTTTCTTGAAGAAATTAGTTTAGAATCAATAGCAGATATGACGAGCATGACTGTTCCTTCATTTTGCCGCTATTTTAAAAAGATAACTAAAAAGACTTTCACAAAATTTGTAAATGAATACCGGATTGTACATGCTTCAAAGCTTTTGGCAGAAAAACCAATGAGTATTGCTAATATTTGTTTTGAAAGCGGCTTTCATAATTTTAGTCACTTTAACAAACTTTTTAAGGAGTTTACCGGAAAAAGTGCATCGCAGTATAGGCAAGAATTAAAGGCGGTGATTAAATAGGTCGTGTTTATTAGTTGCTAGAAATCGTTGAATTGTTATTTGCTATATGAAATGGCTGTTTCATTGACGTAAACTGATAACTATCAACGAAAAACTGTAAACCGATAACTGTAAACTGATAACTAGCCATTGCTAACTTTTCAACATTTCATTATTTCAACCTACAACATCTAAATTTTTCCTATTTTCGTGGCGATGGAAAATTTTATTGTTTCTGCCCGTAAATATCGTCCGGCAACGTTTGAAACCGTTGTTGGCCAGCAGCATATTACAGGTACGCTAAAAAATGCCATCAAAAACAACCAATTAGCACAAGCTTTTTTATTCTGCGGTCCGCGTGGAGTTGGTAAAACCACCTGTGCCCGTATTCTTGCAAAAACCATAAACTGTACTAATCCTACAGCAGAAATGGAAGCCTGCGGACAATGTGAAAATTGCGTTTCGTTTCAAACAGGTCATTCTTTTAACATACATGAATTAGATGCGGCATCAAACAACTCTGTTGATGATATTCGTAGTCTGATTGAACAAGTTCGCATACCGCCACAAGCTGGCAAATATAAAATCTATATTATTGATGAGGTTCACATGCTTTCGGCAAACGCATTTAATGCTTTTCTGAAGACCTTAGAAGAACCGCCATCTTATGCAATTTTTATTCTTGCAACTACAGAGAAACATAAAATTTTGCCAACAATTTTATCCCGTTGCCAGATTTTTGATTTCAACAGAATTCAGGTTGAAGACATTTCTAACCACTTAGCAACAATTGCAAGTCGCGAAAATATTGAATTCGAAGCCGACGGTTTACATATCATTGCTCAAAAAGCAGATGGCGGTTTACGAGATGCGCTTTCGATGTTTGACCAGATTGCCAGTTACGCTAATAAAAATATTACCTATAAGGCCGTAATTGATAACCTGAACATATTAGATTATGATTATTTCTTTAAGCTTACCTCGTACTTAACCGCAGCAGAAGTTAGCCAGACATTACTTTTATTTGATGAAATATTAAATAATGGTTTCGATGGAAATAACTTTATTAATGGCTTGGCTACGCACTTCCGTAATTTATTGGTGGGCAAAGATGGTGCAACCATTAAGCTTTTAGAAGTAAGCGAAAACATTAAGCAAAAATACCTGGAGCAATGCAAGCAAACAGAACTTTCGTTCTTATTAACCGCATTAAATCTTGCTAATAATTGCGACTTAAACTATAAGAATTCTAAAAACCAACGTTTACAGGTTGAGCTGGCACTGATAAAAATGTGCCACATTCGATCCGTCGTGCATCTGGCGCAGCAACCTTTAAACATTAGTAACACAGCAACTGACCAAGATCAGGATAAAAAAAAAACTAATGTCGTAGCTGAAAAAGCTTCTCCATCTGAAAGCGAAAACCTTTTACAAGAAGAAAGGCTAAAGGCTAAAACCCAAAGCCCATCATCATCAAATAGCTCGACAGCTTCAAGCCCTACCAGTCCTGCTATAGAAGAAAAACCAAGAGTTGCTCCAATTCCATCGGCTACATCTATAAGTATAAAAATTCCAAAGGTAAATCTGGGAAATACACTAATTCCATCGTTAAATGATTTGGAACGTGTTGCCAATGGTGAGGATGATGGAACACCTAAAACCGTTACAGGAGAAGCCCGTCAGGCTTTTACTTACGAAAGGCTTTTGGAAGTATGGAATCGTTATATACAGATTTTAAAAGAAACAGATAAAATAAACTTGTTTACCATTTTAAACAATTTTGCACCAACCTTACTAAGTCCAACTTTAATTCAAATTTCTGTTGAAAGTAAAACGCAGGAACAGTTCATTGTTCAGGAATCTGTAGAACTGATGAACTTTTTAAGAAATGAGCTACAAAATTTCGCTGTCGATATTACTTTTAAACAGATGGAGCGTAAACTGGAAAACAGACTCTATGGAAATCGGGAGAAATATGATTATCTGGTTAATAAAAACCCTAAGCTTGAGGAACTGAGGAAAAGATTTAATCTTGATGTAAATCCATAAGATAATTTACGATTGGGAATTTTTAGTTTTCAACCAGCAACTGTAGGCTACCAGCTGAAAACTACAAACTCAAAAACTATTTCTGTGGCAAATCATTAATCGGATAACCTTCTTCATCCAAATCATCACGGTTGTCTTCATCTGTACGTGCCAAAATTTCATCCTCAGGACTTAACTTTACGCTTTCGCCATTATCAACATGCATCCCTAATTCTTCCAGATTGTCATCTGCAATTTCATCATTCCTGGCATATTCATCACCCACATAAGGGTTTGCTTCATCGTAGGTAGAATCGTCATCTACTGCACCCGCAGCAACAGTTTCGTAACCCATCGGATGATCGTAATCTTTATCCTCACTTTTTACATCCAACTCATAGCTGTGCTTATGTTTATCATAAGATAAATTTTCTTTATCGATTTCGCTATTTTGCGTGGTGCTATGAATTTTATCCTGTGAACCTTTATTTTCGTTATCTGCCATGATGTATGTTTTAATTTATATAAATATAACAAAAAGAGGTGGCTTAGGTTTTGAGATTCGAAAAAAATGAAAACAAAAAAGCCTGACTATTTTCATAATCAGGCTTGGTATTTTTAATTAATTCTTACAAACTTGCTAAAGCAGCATTTAAAGTTGCACTTGGACGCATTGCTTTTTCAGTTAATTCATCATTAGGATTATAATAGCCGCCAATGTTTTGAGGCTTACCCTGAGCACCAATTAACTCTTCATTTATTCTGGCTTCGTTTTCCGTTAAAGCTTTTGCTAAAGGCCCAAATCTAGCTTTCAAATCTGCATCTTTAGTTTGAGCAGCTAAGGCTTCTGCCCAATATAGAGCTAAATAGAAATGAGAACCACGGTTGTCAATAGTTCCTAACTTACGACCTGGAGATTTATCAGTAGCTAAAAATTTAGCATTTGCCTCATCTAAAGCATCGGCCAAAACTTGTGCTTTTGCATTATTTTGCGTTTGCGATAAATGTTCTAAGGAAGCTTGAAGCGCTAAGAATTCGCCAAGTGAATCCCAGCGTAAATAGCCTTCTGAGATAAACTGTTCGATATGTTTTGGTGCAGAACCACCAGCTCCGGTCTCAAACAAACCACCACCATTCATTAAAGGAACAATAGAAAGCATTTTAGCAGATGTACCTAATTCTAAAATCGGGAATAAATCTGTTAAGTAGTCGCGAAGAACGTTACCAGTTACCGAAATTGTATCCTCACCTTTACGAATGCGCTCTAAGGTAAATTTAGTGGCTTCAACAGGTGCCAAAATGCGAATGTCTAGCCCAGCAGTATCAAAATCTTTTAAGTATTTATTTACTTTAGCGATAATTTCTCTATCGTGTGCTCTGTTCTCATCTAACCAGAAAACTGCAGGTGTTTCAGATAAACGAGCTCTGTTTACTGCAAGTTTAACCCAATCCTGAATTGGTGCATCTTTAGTTTGACACATACGGAAAATATCGCCCTGTTCAACCTTCTGGTCGAAAAACACTTTACCATCTGCATCAGTAACCTGGATTTTTCCGTTTCCCGTAGCCTGGAAAGTTTTATCGTGAGAACCATATTCCTCAGCTTTTTGAGCCATTAAACCCACATTTGGTACAGAACCCATTGTGGTAACATCAAAAGCACCGTTTGTTTTACAGTCGTCAATTGTTGCTGTGTAAATACCAGCATAACAACGGTCAGGTATTAAAGCTAAAGTATCTTGAGCTTTTCCGTCTTTATTCCACATTTGACCTGAAGTACGAATCATTGCTGGCATAGAAGCATCAACAATTACATCACTTGGAACGTGTAGGTTGGTAATTCCTTTATCAGAATTTACCATTGCTAAAGCTGGTCCATTTGCAATTGCCGCAGCTAAATCAGCTTCAACTGCCGCTTGTTCCGGCTTGCCAGCAATTTTCGCATAAACATCACCTAAACCATTACGTGTATCAATGTTTAATTTTTTAAAAAGTTCTGCGTATTTAGCAAAAACATCTGCAAAATAAACTTCCACAATTGCTCCGAAAATAATTGGGTCAGAAACCTTCATCATCGTTGCTTTTAAGTGTGCTGATAATAAAACACCAGAAGCTTTTGCTTCTTGAATTGCTGCAGCCACAAAAGTTTTTAAAGCCGATAAACTCAATGCAGAGCTATCGATAACTTCGCCGGCTTTTAACGGCGCTAAACCTTTTAATTCGGTTACGGCTCCATCTGCAGCAACAAATTCAATTTTAAACTGACTTGCATCAGCAATCGTTACAGATTTTTCTGAACCATAAAAATCGCCTTCACTCATGCTGGCAACTTTAGTTTTAGAATCTGCCGACCATTTACCCATTGAATGCGGGTTTTGCTTAGCATAATTTTTAACTGCTTTAGGTGCTCTTCTGTCAGAATTACCTTCGCGTAAAACCGGGTTTACAGCCGAACCTAAAACTTTAGCATATTTTGCTTTGATAGCTTTTTCTTCATCAGTTTGTGCATTATCCGGATAATCTGGAAGCGCAAAACCTTGCGATTGCAACTCCGTAATTGCATCAACTAACTGTGGAATAGAAGCTGAAATATTTGGTAATTTAATAATGTTGGCTTCAGGTGTTGTTGCCAAAGCACCAAGTTCAGCTAAAGCATCACCAATTTTTTGGTCATCTTTTAAATATTCCGGAAAGTTTGCCAAAATTCTTCCCGCTAACGAAATGTCTCTGGTTTCTACATCAATACCTGCTGATGCGGTAAAAGCTTGCACAATAGGTAACAACGAATAAGTAGCCAGCATTGGCGCTTCATCTGTTTTGGTGTAGATGATTTTTGATGTATTTGACATGGTATATTTGATTTTTTACTATTTAATTTAATGAAACAATTAGAATTTTGATTAAAACTCATCTTTTTTTAAAATCGCCTAAAGATAAAATAATCGATTGAATTAAGGAACATCCTAATGTTATTTGTATTTTAATCACCAAGAGATTTTAGAAGTAATTATTCAAAAAATTAAACGTTTTTAAACAAAAAAGTTTTAAAAACCATAAATATGTAAATATAAAGCGTAGATTTTTATGAAGCATTTACGCCTAAAAAAATGGCATTTTAACATTATAAAACAACTATGAATCAAGATTTAGAGAAACTTTTATACGAAAATAAATTTACAGAAGCAGCCGAAATGGTTAATACAGGCCATAAGCTACCAAAAACGTTACTCCCCCATCAGCTATCGCAAATTTTCGATAACCTGTTCAAAGCAGAACAATATGAACTGATACTTCATTTTGTTAAGGATAAAACCATCGAAACAGACATATATGAGTTCGATAATTTTGAAAGAAGTGTTTTTCAAACTGTTGAAAGGCATTTAAAAACAGACGAAAATGGGCTCACATTTTTCAGGGATTTTATTTCGAGGTTCGAAAACCTTAATGATGAGGTTTCAACCCAAACGCTATTGGGTTACTTTTTGGAAAAACTTGTTTCAGCCGACTTGATTAAAATATTGATTGAAACAGGCTGCAACGTTAATTTTAAAAACAATGCAGAAGAAACCTACATACATCAAATCATCAGGAATAATCAAAGAAGATATGATCTTGATGACGAAGCTCTGAATGATTTAAAAATTTCTTATATCAATATTTTTCTTGATGAAGGGCTAGATATTAATGCAGAAAATATTGTAGGTAAAACACCTTTAATACAAGCGATAGAGTCTAATAAGCCGAAACTAATAGCTTTTCTTATGGAGCATGGAGCAGATGCTAATCATCTGGATAAAACAGGAAATTCGGCTTTCTTTTATGCCGTAGCGCATCTGCAGTCTGTTGAAATGTATGCTAAAATGAGCGCCTTCACTCAACCGCAGTTAGATGTTTTAAATAAGGATCAGGTTACTATACTTTTTGATTACTTAAGAATGATTTCCCCTTCAGCCAATGGAATATTGTTACTTAAAAAATTAATTGAAGATGGTGCAGACCTATATCAGCCGAGCATTTATTATGGCAAAGAAAAAACTCCAATGGATTTAATTGCCGAGAAACCAACTGAACTTTTAGAAGCCATAATAGAAACTGGTCAGGTAGATGTAAATCGAGGTGACGATAATGGTAATACACTTTTACATAAGGTTTGTGCATTCAACGTAAATTACGATGCATCAAACGCAAAAGAAACCTATAAAAAAGTTAAACTGTTAATTGAAAACGGAGCTGATGTTTCGATTACAAATGATCAGGATCAAACGGCATTAATGCTGGCTTCTGATGATAATTTAAAAATTAAAACGGTAGAACTTTTAATGAAACAATCTTAATCTTTTAGAAAAAATATGTCAATGTCATTCATAATTGCCTGCGAAAGTGGCAAAAGAAAAATAGCTGAGCTTTTACTTAATAACAAAGAGGTTGAGATAGGCTATACCGATGAAAAAGGAAGAACGGCCTTACACTATGCTGCTCACCGAGGCTACCTGGATTTGGTACAAATTTTAATAGAACAAGGAGCAGATTTAGATTACGAAGATCATGCCGGAGAAACACCACTTTACTTTGCCATATTACAAAAACAGAAACAAACTGCCCTGTATCTTCTAGAAAAAGGTGCCAAAACAACCATCAAGGATTTTAAGGGAAATAGTTTAATGCACCTCATTGCTCAAAATGGGCAGATAGAAATTTTAGATAAACTTTTGTTAGAGGGCTTGAATGTCAATAGCGAAAACAATGAGGGCCAAACCCCACTACTTATTGCAGCAATTTGGAGAAATAAAGCAATTGCGGAGAAACTGATATCTCATGGAGCAGATATAAACACGCAAGACAAACAGGGGAATTCGCCTTTGCTATTCGCTGTAAAGTCTAAAAACATAAGCATCGTCGAGTTTATACTTGATAATGGAGGCAATATTAACCATATAAACCATGAAGGTGAATCGGCATTGTTATTAGCTTGCTTCGATTCAAACAGAATGTTGACCAAAATTTTGATAGATAAAGGTGCTGATAT
This sequence comes from Pedobacter jamesrossensis, assembly GCF_042650905.1. Taxonomy (NCBI): domain Bacteria; kingdom Pseudomonadati; phylum Bacteroidota; class Sphingobacteriia; order Sphingobacteriales; family Sphingobacteriaceae; genus Pedobacter; species Pedobacter jamesrossensis. The sequence continues at coordinate 10,762 of NZ_JBHSBY010000114.1, forward strand.
TTTCGTTTCTTCAAAAAATGGCCTCTCTCCTATTTGGTACGCCAGTAGTCATAATCAAAAAGAAATTGTGGAACTTTTTTTAACAAATGGTGTTGATGTAAATTACGCCAAACCATTATCTGGCAATGACGATTCCCTATATTCATACCTTGATTGGGTGGAAACAGCCAATAATATTTCGATTTCTTCAAGTTTCTCTTTCGATAGCAACTACCAGTATGGAGGAGAAAGCATGTTACACGTTGCAGCGAAAAGCGGTCATTTAGGTATGCTGAAATTACTCTTAGAGAAAGGTGCTAATCCAAACATTCAGGATGAAAGCGGAAACACCGCTCTACACTATGCAGCAGTAAACGGTAAAAAAGACACTGTTAAGTTGTTATTAGAAAAATCAGCAGATCCAGCTATTACCAATGTGAAAGAACAAAAGCCCATTGATTATTCTAATATTAAAGGCTTTAATGAAATTACCGAGCAGCTTTTAAAATTCGGACCTTCTAATTTAGCGCAGCAGAAAGTAAATAATCCATTGCCAGTAGAGCCGGGGAAAAATGATATGAGCACTAAAAAGCAAGCCTTGTTAGATTTGAAAGAATTATTTGATGCTGGAATTTTATCTCAGGAAGAATTTAACGAAGAGAAAACTAAAATCTTAAAAGGATAAGTTAACTTTTTAATATGCTAATTAACCATAAAAGTTGTGCTAAAAACCTTTTGCTTTTTACTTTATCAAAAACAAGTGCTTGACTTTGATGTTATCTTTCAGACAATTTAACCTAAATATCAAGAAATATTTAAGATGAAAAAACATTTATTTTATGGCTTAGCCATTACCTCAACCACGATATTTGGTTGTCAGTCAAAATCCGGCTCTGAACAACAGGGTGATTCGACATCGATAACAACGCAATCAGAACAGGTAACATTACCAGCTCCAGACACTGCGGCATCAAAAAATAAATTCAGCAAGGTTATTGGCTGGCCTGCGGGCAAAACACCTATTGCGCCAGAAGGTTTCGTGGTAACGAAATTTGCCTCGGATATTAAAAGTCCGAGAAATATGATTATCACACCAAATGGCGATGTTTTAGTTGTGCTAACGAATTCTGAGAGAAGTGCCGTCGAGGCCGTAGCAAATACCGTAACTGGTAAAGCAAAATCTGAAGTTCCGGGTAAGAGTGCAAATACGATTTTATTGTATCGCGATGCTGATAAAGATGGAATTGCAGAAACAGTTACTACTTTTTTAACTGGCCTAAATCAGCCTTATGGCATGGCTATTATTGGAAATAATTTTTATGTAGCCAATACAGACGGCCTTTTGCAATATCCTTATAAAACTGGCGACACAAAAATTACAGGCAATGGAAAGAAAATTTTAAGCTTGCCTGCCGGAGGCTACAATAACCACTGGACCAGAAATTTAATTACCAATGCAGATAAAAGCAAAATTTACATAACGGTTGGTTCTGGCAGTAATGTTGGTGAAAATGGAATGGAGAATGAAGTTCGACGTGCCAACATTTTAGAAATTAATCCTGATGGAACAGGAGAAAAAATTTATGCTAGTGGCTTGCGCAATCCTGTTGGAGTAGATTGGGCGCCAGGTACAAATATGCTTTGGACTGCTGTTAACGAACGTGATGGCTTAGGCGATGACCTTGTTCCAGATTACATCACCAGCGTAAAACAAGATGCATTTTATGGCTGGCCGTTTTCGTATTACGGACAAAATGAAGATCCGAGAATGAAAGGCAAAAATCCTGAATTAGTAAAGAAGGCAATTGCACCCGATGTCCCAGTGGGGTCACATACAGCATCTTTAGGTTTAGCTTTTTATAAAGGCACAAAATTCCCGGAAAAATATCAGGGCGGCGCATTTATTGGTCAGCATGGGTCCTGGAATCGTTCAGCTTTGAGTGGTTATAAAGTTGCGTTTGTTCCTTTTAAAAATGGCAAACCAATAGGTAAACCCGAAGATTTTTTAACTGGTTTTATTGCCAATGCAGAGAAAGGTGAGGTTTATGGCCGACCTGTTGGTGTAACCTTAACGCCTGATGGCGCATTATTGGTAGCAGATGATGTAAGCGGAATCGTATGGAAAGTAGCCGCTAAATAAGCTTATCCCCAGGTCCTCAATTCACAGATTTTAATCGTAATTTTAACGATGGTAAATCTGTGAATTTTTTGTTTAAATATCATCCTAAATCTTTCCGTTTGAAATTAGCTTTTACTTTTCTCTTTACAATTTTATCAGTTTCAATTTATGCACAGGTTAGCAAGCTGGATTCGGCTGCTAAACTAAAGGAGGTTGTTGTTAAAGGCTATTATAACAAGCAACCTATTTTGCGTTCCGTTTCTGCAGTTAGTTTAATTGATAGCAATTTGATTCGAAACCAGCAGAGTAGCTCGTTAGTTAGTACTTTTAATACCGTTCCGGGTGTTAGAATGGAAGAACGTTCCCCTGGAAGTTATAGGTTATCCTTAAGAGGAAGTTTATTGCGTTCGCCATTCGGAATAAGAAATATTAAAGTGTATGTTGATGATTTCCCATTAACTGATGCAGGAGGAAATACTTATTTGAATTTGATAGATGTAGCTTCTTTTAGTTCTATTGAAATTTACAAAGGTCCGGAAGCAAGTGTTTTTGGTGCTAATACTGGTGGCGCTATAATTGTGAATTCTCCGCCAATGAGAAACAATATCGAATTATCGTTAACAGGTGGTTCTTATGGTTTATTCCATCAAACGGCAAATGTTCAGCATCAATTTAAAAATTACAACTTTAGTGTTACCCAAGGCTATCAGCGAAGCGACGGTTACAGAGAGAACAGTAGAATGGAAAGGAAATATTTCCAAACCAATCAAGAATGGAACTATAGTCCTTCGGGCCTTTTAAAAGCTTTTATTTTCTACAGCGACTTAAGTTATCAAACTCCAGGTGGCTTGACGGCAGGGCAACTAGAACAAAATCCAAAGCAAGCCAGGCCAGCGACACCTGCAATCCCAGGTGCAATAACGCAACAAGCAGCTATTTATAATAAAACAATTTTTGCTGGCTTATCGAACACTTATCAAATCGATCAGCATTTCAAACATGTTGTGGCTTTGTTCACTTCTTATACAGATTTCAAAAACCCGTTTATTACCAATTATGAAAAGCGTTATGAAAGTACTTTAGGCTTGAGAACCTTTTTAGAATATGCAAAGAATACCGAGCATTTTAAATGGAATATGCAAGGCGGTATAGAGGCTGCAGAAACCAGAACACAGGTTAAAAACTTCGATAATAATGCTGGTTCTCCAGCAGCTATGCAGGCTTATGATGATTTAAAAGCCAATCAGAGTTTTGCTTTCCTGCGTTTGAATTTTGATATTGACAGTAAAATACTCGTTGAATTATCTTCAAGCCTAAATTTCTTCAACTATAAATACGAAAGCTTTTTCCCAATAATAGTTACTGAAAAACAACGGAAATTTTCTACTCAGCTAATGCCAAAGCTGGCGGTTTCCTACCTGTTAAGTCCAGAATTTTCTCTTCGGAGTTCTGTAAGTAAAGGTTATTCACCTCCTACCATTGCCGAGGTTCGTTCTTCTGATAATAATATAAATAATAATTTACAAGCCGAAAAAGGATGGAATTATGAATTGGGTTTGCGTTACAAAACCAAAAACAACCGTTTTTACGCAAATGGAAATATATTTAATTATCAATTAAAAGATGCGATTGTTAGAAGGTTAAACACAAACGATACCGAATATTTTATAAATGCAGGAGGTACAAATCAAAAAGGAATTGAAATAGAAGCCGCAATAACAATAATTAAGAACGATTCTGGTTTTTTAAACGAATTAAGATTTAGAAATAGTTATACTTTTAGCCATTATCGCTTCAAAGATTTTATTAGTGGAAATGCAAACTATTCTGGTAATAAATTAACTGGAGTACCAGAAAGTGTTTTAGTGAGCAGTTTAGAATTCAATTTCAAAAGTGGCTTTTATTTTTTTGGTCAACACAACTATACTTCGCCTATATCGCTCAATGATTTGAATACTGTTTTTGCAAATAAATATAATCTGGTGGAAGCTAAAGCTGGAATCAGAAATTTAAAAATCGGCAATAGCAGATTTGATTTTTTTGCCGGGATAAATAACTTATTTAATGAAAATTATAGTTTAGGAAATGATTTAAATGCAGCGAACAATCGTTATTTTAATGCAGCAGTAACCAGAAATTTTTATGCTGGCTTATCTGTAAAGTTATAACACCTCAGCTTATTACTACTCGTGGCGAAATAGTCAGATAAATTTACGGCAAAAATTAAAAAGCTTTTTCAAAAGCTACTTGGGCATTGCTTGTGGGAATGGGCATGAATACATTCCACTTCATGGTTTCACTGAAGATTATTGCGAGCGTGTTACCTCTTGAGCAGATAAGCTAATTCTCTGTACAGGTTTGGCTAGTATGTTGGCCTGAACATTGAACTTCGCTTATCAACTAATGAAGAAAAATCGATGTTGAGCGAATTAATTTGTCGTTTCTGTTCATACATGGACAAACCAATCCATCTACCCCCTCCTCGCCAATTTAATAATATACAGACAATCCGAAATTTACAACAAATCTATTTCCGGTGACACGGGGTCAATCTACTCCGGTTTATCCAGTTAGTTAAACTTTTACGTTCATAACCTTTCCCGTTTTCCGGCTTTTTTCGGCCATAAAACCCATCAGATGGCTTTCGATAGATTCATCGATTGTTGAGGTGAGTAACGTGGCATCTTGTTTCGCAACGGCTTGGACAAAATCGCGTACCAGCATCCAATCTCCCCCTCCATGTCCACTGTTTTTGTAGCCTTCAACGTCTTCAGATTTGGGAATGAATTTAGTTTCCTTTCTTGTTTTAAAGTCGTGTAGCACAAGTTCGGTCATATCTCCAACCATATCGCCCATTGAGCCCATAATTCGGGTTCTGCGGTCGTGGTAAGCGGTAAAAGCTTCCATCGAAAAACTCGCGGTTACCTGATCGCTAAACTGAATGCTCGTGATGTAGTGGTCTGGCTGATCATTATCCATCCGATACACACACCTTCCATAATCGCTGGTTTTGAGCTTTTCGATAATTGCTTCTTTTTTATTCGATAAATCTTCAGGAATATCGAGTACAGAAATGCGGCTTCCTCGTTCTGCATATTCCTTTATGGCCGAATAGGGACAGCTACGCTCAACTTTACAACCTGATGTGCATCTATCTGTACTTCCCTCCGGTGCATTTGCAGATTTAAACCACTTTAAATCCCCAATAGCAACAATTCTCTCGGCCTTTTTATTGATAACCCATTTCATGATATCCAAATCATGGCACGATTTGGCCAAAATTATGGGCGTGGTTTGCTTGGAGTTATGCCAATTTCCTCGAACATATGAGTGCGCCATATGCGTATGCTCAATAGGTTCAAAGTGTTGGATGCTGATTACTTCTCCAATTGCTCCTTTTTCGATGAGCTCTTTCATTTTAACAAAATATGGCGCATAACGAAGTACATGACATACCGCTACGATTCTACCTGTTTTCTTCGCCAGAGCTAAGATGTTCCTACACTCCTTCTCTGTTGGAGCAATGGGTTTCTCTAAAAGTATGTCGTAGCCTTTAGCCAATGCCGCCATACAAGGTGCATAATGCAAATTATCTGGCATGGAAATGATAATTGCATCGGCCATTTTTGGTTTGCTGAGCACGTCTTCCCAAGTATTGAAACGATTTTCGTCAATAATTTTGTGTTTTTTGGCGTATTTATCATTTCTAAAAGCAACGGGCTCAGCTACACCTACAATCTTCATTAGCTCTGGAAATATTGCTGCGAAATTTCCATATACGGTGCCGCGGTTTCCTGCACCAAGCGTAATGGCGGTTATGGGTTTATCTATCGGGGTATGCTTAGGGTTTACGGGAATATCGAACAAGTAGGCATCATCGCCAATTTTGGCAAAGATGTCGGTATTAATTACCCCTGCACCAATGGTTAGGCTAATGGTTTTTAAAAGGTTTCTGCGGTTCATGGTTGAGTTGGTTAGTTGATTTTACCTATCTTACTGATTTTACGTTTGGCATGTTGCGCTCAAACTGAGCATAATACTTTTCAAATAAATGGCGTGATCGTGAAACTGGATCTCCGCTGGGGCGATCTGAATAGTGCTCATGCTGGTTTACCCATTTCCATTCCCACTTTTTCATGGTTTCATCGAAAAGCTTTTCATTAAACTTTACTTTTTTAATCATGCAGTCTTCTACCGTTTTGAAAAAGCTTTCCCATCTTGGTTTATAGAAACCGCTCAACAAGCCTGACCACTGCTTACAGGCATATTCCCTTAAAGTGCTGTTTTCATCTCCCCAAAGGGTGATTAAGTTTCGGGCGTTGCGCTCGTAGAGGTTTTTTTCTTCCTGATTGGTTCCCCACGCTTTTGCGGTATTGAGCCACTGCCCAAGCAGAAAATCTTTTCTCGTATTTAAGAGCGCATCCATGTCATCAATGAGTTGGATAAATTCTGCACTATTTTTTCTAAATGCAATCAAATTATTTTCCTGGTATGCTTTTGCTGTTTCTTGTTGCAAATAACTGGCATAATTGGCCAATACTTGCCGACTTACATCAACTAGGTCGTATTGAAAACCCTCTGCAGTGCCCAGTTCGGGGGCCGCTTGGATGAGCAGTTTCCAAGCTTGTACTAAATCCTGATTATCATAGGGAAACCGTGTGGTCACCCCACGAGTAGAGCGAGCAAAGGTTGGCCTTGCGCAAATTATCGATTCTGGCCCACCATTGGTCACGGTGTCGCTATAAGCTGATTTTCTGAGGTATTCCCAAGCTTGCTCAGCATTGTTATTTTGCTGCCCATATCTTCGTTGGGCATAACCTTTTAACCAGCTATCGAGCTGAATTGGCCGTTCATCCCAAGCGTTTTCCATCATCAATTCATACATCACCGGGTTTTGTTCAATACCTTCGGGCGTAAGGCCAATGCCAACCATTTTACCCGATTGAGGATCTGAGCGCACTCGAGCTGGTTCTTCTGCTACGGTTTTCAAGATGCCCTGCATAGAGATGTTACCACCAAAATTGCTTAGCATGTTCCAAATCCATGGTTTTCCATAATAGGCATATGTTTTTTTCCATAAAGGGTGCCGTTCTGACCACAAATCCAAAATAATCATTTTATCGTTGGGTATGGCATTAAGCAAGGCTTTCATTTGAGGTTCTTGCCAAAAACTTGCGGAAAAGTGAAACAGCCATCCCTGCATAATCCACACCGCCATTGGATCTGCGGAGGCCATAGAGGCATAAACCTTTTTGGAAATATCAGCAAGAAAAACTGTATCATTTGATGGCGGTTTATTTTCATTGAAGGTATCTGACGAGTACAGGTGATCTGTTCCATAAGCCTTTTTTTGCTCGTTGATAAACATACTTCCAATTTTGGTGAACATCGGATCTTCTGCGTTCAAGAGATATACCTCTGGAAATTTATTGTTCCAGCTGGTTTTATTTAGCTTAGCGTTGGGAAATCGTGTTTTAAAAGCAGGTGGAACATGGCCTGTAAAGGCGGGTAGAATGGGTTTCATGCCCAGTTCGCGTTCTCTGGTGAGTATCTTCTTCTGAAGCTTCTCATGGCTCAGCATCCAACTTTGAGGAAGGGGGCCACCCCATCCATCCAGATTACCCATCCAAAACCAACTGAAGTAGGCCGGACCACTAAAAAACCCTTCAAGATCTTTAGAGCTAAAGCCTAAACTCTTGTAAACCCTTGAATGAATAATGTTTTGACCAGTCAAGGCGAGTGGAGTATTAATGCCATTCATGGCCATCCAATCAATCTCCCACTGCCAGCGGTTCCAATCCCACCAGCTCATTGAGTAATTAAAGGTGCAATAATTGAGGTAGTATCTGTAATTATGCGGACTTAATTTGCGAATGGTGCCAGCAGGTTTTGGCAACGGTAACGAAAGTTTCTTGTTCGAACCATTCCAGCTGATTTGACAGTGGGCAATGTGCTTTAGATAGTAATTAAATGCGCTCGCCACCGATACCCCATTATTTCCTTTCAACACAATTTTGTCACCTTTTGCAAAAATCTCGAAAACATCCTTTCCTGCTTCTGCTGGGGTTTCTTCTACTTCAAAATGGCTGTAAAATTCAGGGAGCATTCTTTTGATTAATCCCTTTGCAGCAGATTTATTTAAGCCTACCTGAGCAGAATCAATAGAGATGGCCTTGGTAGATAATGGCAAACAAAAAAGCAGGATATAAATGGTTCTTATCAATCGCATTATTTGGTTTCTATTTCGGGTTATATTGCAAGACAGATAGTATTGGAAGGTGATCGGACGCATAGCGTTCTGGAATTGCCTGATGGGAAAGCACCTTGAAGGCGATTGCAGGCTTGTAGCCAATATGATCGATGGTTTTTGTTGGATTAATCACTGGAATGGTAAAATCGCAAGTTTGGCAAGTACGGGCAAAGAGCGAGTCAAAAATCTGGATCGATTCTGCATCCGGTGTCGCATTCAAATCTCCTCCTAACACCACAGGAAGCATTTCATCTTTGAGCAATTGGTTAATTTCTTTTGCCTGCAAAATGCGATTCTCTGTAGTTTTCTGTGCATCCAGGTGCGTAGAGGCGAAACGGATAAATGTGTTTTTAGCAATCTCTATCTTTGCCGTAGCAAGTACGCGTTGCTCCGCCCGTGGATCGCTATTTTTAGGCAGCATAAATGTTTTGCCTTCCGACATTGGAAAACGGGAAAGGATCGCCACTCCATAATCGCCTCCATCATGTGCTATGGCCTTTGCGAAATAGAAATTCATTTTAAGTTTCTGCGCTAAAAGCACAGCCTCGTTTATGCCTCCTGATCTTTTAGTGTTAACATCTACCTCTTGAAGGGCAACCAAATCTGGCGACTGCAGTTTAATCGCCGCCGCAATGGCATCAAGATCAATGAATCCTTCTTTTGATGGTGGATTACCATGATGGATATTGTAAGCCATCACACGCAAGGTACCTTCACTGACATTGCCAGCGGATGGATTGATTTTTGGTGAGCAACTAAAAAAGATTAGTGCAGGAAGCCATAAGATTAAGTGTAGTTTTTTCATATCGTTTTTTTTAAAAAATCAGTGTTCCCTACTAACAGGAAACACTGGAGTACATTTTACCAGCCTGCATTCTGCCCTAAAGCAGGATTTTTTTGGAGTTGGGTAATCGGGATTGGCCACAAGTAGTTTTTCGGCGCAACAAACCTTCTGCCCGTATTCACTACAAAGTAGCCGCTTGCATCGGTAGCAATGGTTGCAACGTATTGTTGATTGAAACTTTCTACGAGGCTTTTTTTCATTCCTCTAACATCTTGAGCGAGTAGCTCACCTGCTTTCCAACGCAAGATGTCGTAATATCGCTGGCCTTCAAGCGCGAGTTCAACTCTACGTTCTCTTCTAATTTCTGTTCTCAAATCGAGCCCTGCTGCTGCAAGCTCTGTAATGACCATTTTTTTCATGCCAACCCTATCGCGAAGCAAATTGATTGTCCGGTCTAAATCTGCCTGTGTCAATGTTCCTTTTTCCAGTTTCGCCTCTGCGTTAATAAGCAATACTTCAGCATATCGAATATGATGAATATCGTTTGAATCTTGACTCACTACGCCAACTGCAGGAATCTCTACGTATTTGGTAAAGTAGTATCCTGTTCCGGTGATGGATCCTTTTTTATCGGCATTCCACTTTGGTGTGTTGAAAATTGCATTAGAGGTTGCATCCGCATCTCCATCATCCTGACCACCCCAAGCAGATCCTGGACTCAAAATGGTTTGAGTCATTCTTGGATCGCGGTTCTTGAAGATGTTTGCATAGGTACTCTCACTGTACAGCGGTGATTTGTCTATCGGTAAGCCGTCTACACACAAATAGCTATCCACCAATGATTTGGTTGGCGAATATCTACTGGTTTGATCTGGCACCTGTATTTCTCTACTGGTATTATGTACGCTTACCCCAGCCACGTATGGTCGGGCTAAAATGGTTTCTTTGTTTGCACCGGATGATAGTTTTCCTTTGTAGGTAAATAAATCATTATAGGCTTTTGCAGTACCTCCCGCGGCATAAAGTGAATAAACATTAAGGTCCATAACGGCTTTTGAGGCCGTTTCGGCAATGTCCCATTTCTCGAAGAAGAGCGCAACCCGAGCTTTCCAAGCTAAAGCGGCGCCCTTGGTAATGCGCCCCAAATCTATTGCTGATGCGTAAGCTGTTGGCAGAGCTGTTGCCGCTGCATCCAAATCTGCAAATACAAAGTCGAGCACTTCGGCACGTTTGTTTCTTGGGCCATAAATCTCTTCATCTCCAATATCAAGTGTTTTGGTGATTAAAGGCACATCTCCAAAGAGAAAAATGAGGTAAGAGTACATAAAGGCTCTAAGGAATTGTACCTGTCCGGCATATCCGGCTAAAACAGCAGGTGCTATACCGCTCGCTTTGGTATAGTTTTCCATAAAGTGGTTACACCTTCTAATGGCTGCATATAAATTTACCCATTCAGAATTTATCGTTCCCGTTGTGAAATCGTAGTTACCTGCAGATATGGCCTGATATTCAGAATTTGGCGGATAAATGGTATTATCACCCATGTTTTCCATCGCTATGGTATTGTTTCCGCGAAGGTTGCTATAACAAGCGTTTACAGCAAGTTTTAATTGTTCTTCAGTTTTCCAGAAACTGATGTCGGTTACTGAATCTAGTGGCTGGCGATCTAGAAAATCTTTTTTACAGGCCGACAAGAAGAATGAAGGGATCATTGCCGCCGCACCCAGCATGCCTGTAGATCGTAAGAAAGATCTGCGGCTGTTCATATATTGGTTTTGATTTTTCATGGATGTTTTATTTTAACTTGAGGGAAAGACCGAAAATAAAAGTTTTGACTTGCGGGTACAATCCACCGCTAGATGCTTGTGTTTCCGGATCATAAGCGTAAAAGAAATTGGTATTGGTAAAAATATTATCTGCAGAGGCATATATTCGAAGCCTATCTACATGGATTTTTTTCAAGAAGTTTCCAGGGATTGTGTAACCCAACTGTAGATTTTTAACCCTTAAATAAGCGGCATCCTGCAACCAGTAATCAGCCAGTCTGGCGGTATTTCTGGTGTCTTTATATACAAACCGTGGATAAGAACCACCTGTATTTTGAGGTGTCCATCTATCCAAATGTACTTCTTGTGGGAAAGCGGCATCTGCATTATAGGCATGAATACCTGACCCTGTGATGTAGCCATTTGCTTCTCCAACGCCTTGCAAAAATACGCTGATGTCGAAATTATGATAGGCTGCATCAAACCTAAATGAATAATTATATCTTGGATAGGCATCTCCGATAACTTCTCGATCTAAGTCTGCACTAATTACTCCATCTCCGTTTAAATCGCGGTATTTCAAATCGCCTGGGGCAACCTTTCCTTGATCAGCTGAAAATATCGGGAACTTTGGCACGTACTTTCCCGTTGCATCTTTTGTAAAATCAGCTTCTTGAGCAAGTCCATCTGTGCGGTATCCATAATAGGCATCTAGGGGATCTCCAACCTGCCTAATTCGGTCGCCAAAGGTGGGTGGAACGCCCCCTAAATCGGTAACCTTGTTTTTGATATCGAAAAACTGCCCAGTAATGCCATATTTTAGCCCTCCGATATTGTCGTTCCAGCCCAGGCTAATCTCATAGCCTTTATTGGAAATTGCTCCTGCGTTTTGATCGGGAACGGTAAGACCAATTACATCAGGCTGCGGTACTTTGAGTTGTATATCTACTGTTTTTTTATTGAACCAATCGCCGGTAAAGATTAGCCTGTTGTTGAAAAATCCGAGATCTAAGCCAATATTAAGCATGGTGGCTTTTTCCCATTGCAATAATGGATTGGAAAGAATGGTTTGGGCAAATCCGGTGGTGAGGATATTGCCAATGGGCATAGTGCCCACACTGTTAAGTACTTTAACATAAGGATACCATTCAGAATAGGCAGGCCCATCTGCTCCATACTGATTACCCAGGCTACCATATGATGCTCTGATTTTACCATCCGTAAACCATTTTTGCGCTGAAGATTTGAAAAAAGATTCTTCGCTAAACCTCCATCCTGCTGAAACAGAAGGAAATAAGCCCCATTTGTGTCCGGGTGCATATCTAGAAGAACCATCATACCTCAGGTTGAATTCGAAAAGGTATTTCCCCTTAAAGTCATAGTTTATTCTAGAAAACAAGGATTGAAGTGCATACTGATAGGCATCACCTGTTGCGGTAGGATTGAGCGACCCAATGTTTAATACGGGAACATCATCACTGACTAAATTTGTTTTTGATGCTGAAAAGGCATCAAAAAGGTAGGTTTCTTGTTGGTATCCACCAAGGAATTTAAAATGGTGGTTGTTTAAATTAAGGGTATAATCTGCCTGCATGGAGAAATTTTGCAGGGTAGTTGTTGTTGCAATATCCCTTAAAGAGTTGTTTGGTGTGGTGGTGTAGATGATGGCGTTGCTTACCGGATTGTAGTAATCTATTCTACGGTTAAAAGTTCTACGTTTTTGAGAACTTGCAATTAATCCATATTGGCTCTTTAAATCAAGTCCCTTTAGCAAATGCAAGGTTCCGGTAATGTTTGATGTAAATTCCTTTGAGAAAAAATTGTTAAATCCTCCATCGGTTGCGATAGCCAAAGGGTTGCTCGACCCACCGCCATAACCCCAAGTACCTGTCGTAAAACGAACGGGTGTAAGTGGAGAACTGGTAAAAGCAGTATATATTGCGCCGCCACCTCCATCTGTATCGGAGGCAGGCTGGTTTTGATTCCGATCGAGGTAGCCGAGGTTAACATCCACATCCAGAATATTTAATAACTTAATGGCCGATAATTTAACACGGGCATTGTTTTTTGCAAAGCGGTATTGATCTCCGGCAATTAATCCATCTTGATTTTCTCTGGCGTAAGAAAAGTAATAATTGAAATCACTGCTTCCGCCATTTACACTGATGGCATGATTCTGCTGTGGAGCGTAATCTTTGATGAGTGCATCCGTCCAGTTGGTGTTGGCAAAATAGTCGGGATCTGAACCGTTTCTGGCCACTTCAATTTGAGCATCGGTGTATGATTTTGGAAGACCGGCATTCACTTGTGCTTCGCCTAAAAGCGTCATATAATCTACCGAGCCTAACATTTTTGGCAAACGGGTAGGTTTTTGGAAACCATAGTAGCCATTGTATGAAATGATGGGTTTCTGGTTAAATTTACCTTTTTTAGTCGTTACCAAAATTACGCCATTGGCTGCTCTTGATCCATAAATGGAAGAAGATGCTGCATCTTTTAATACGGTTACACTTTCAATATCATCCGGGTTAATCCAGTTCATATCACCAGGTACTCCATCTATCAAAATAAAAGGATTAGGATTATTGGTTGTTCCCGTACCTCTTATCCTCAGTGCAGAATTTGATGCACCAGGCTGACCGCTTCCACCAATAATTGTTAAACCGGTAACCGTACCTTGTAGCCCTGTTGAAACGGCTGTAATTGGCCGATTGTCTAGCACTTTAGCATCTACCTGAGAGATTGCACCTGTTACATTCGCCTTCTTTTGCGTGCCGTAACCTACTACTACAACATCATTTAGTCCTAACGAACTTGGTTTTAGCGAAAGTGGGTAGTTGAGTCTTGCATCCACCTTGAAGGTATATTCGTCATAACCTACTACCCTAATCTTAATCACATCGCCAGGCGTGGCGGTAATGCTAAATCGGCCTGAATCATCGGTAGCAACTGTTCTTTTGGTCGTCTGGTTGATTACGCTTGCACCTGGGATGCCTTTTCCAGTTTCATCGTTAACCATTCCAGAAATGTCTGCTTTATGCAAAGCTTTTCTTTTGATTACAATTGTGTTATTTTCGATTGAATAGCTTAATGGGAGGTTTTGAAGGCTTTTATCCAAAGCTTGTTCTACCGTTACGTTTTTTACTGAAATGCTTAATGGACCAATTTGGTTGAGCATTTCGTTGTTAAACAGGAAATCGTAACCACTTTGTTTTTTGATTTCTACAAATACCTGTTTGAGTTGGGCATTTTTTAAATTGAGTGTAATGTTTTGAGCAAAAAGCGAAGCTTTTACTTGTACGCAAAAAAGGAACAAAAGTAAGGCGGTCAACTTTATGGCCTTAAAGGCTTTGAACTCTACTGAGCAACTATGTTTTTTAAGGTTGAAAAATTTCATTTTTTAGTTTGTTTATGGGTGGTTAATCCCTTTGGTCAAAGAAAGATTGGTTAGTTGTTTACAATTACCCTCCTCTCTTCAATCTTAAATTTCACTGTTCCGGTTAAACTCAGTACTTTCAGTACTTCATCAATATTTTTAAATTTAGATACCGAACCTGTATAAGAAAGTTTATTGTTGGTTCGCATGTCTATATCTACATTGTACCATCTGGAAATTTTGTGCATTATGGTGGCCAGGCTGTCGTCATTAAAAACAAAATATCCATTTTTCCAAGCTAGATCTCCATCTACATCGGCATTTGAAACCATCAAACCATCTTTGCTGAACAGCCCTTGTTGGCCAGGAATCAGGTAAACAGACTGCCCTGCTGCAGAAAGTATTACCCTGCCCTCTACCAGTGTGGTGCGCACAAGGGGCTCATCCTTATAGGCCATCACATTAAAATGCGTGCCGAGCACTTTTACGCTAACGCCATTGGCCTTTACGAAAAACGGTTTTTGCTTATTCTTGGCAATTTCAAAATAGCCTTCTCCATCCAGTTCTACTTCTCTTTTATCGCCTACAAACCTGTTCGGGAATTTAAGTTTGGTCTCTGCATTTAGCCATACTTTCGATCCATCTGGCAAGATCAGGCTATACTGCCCGCCACGTGGAATGGAAACGGTGTTGAAAACCAGCTCTTCGCTCCTGGTTTCCCCTACCTGATACGACAGTAGCCCGTCGCCATCTTTTCTAACTCGAGTGCCATTTTCGGTAGCAATTTCTCCGTTACCAGCATTGTTTAAGATAATCGTTCTACCATCTCCAAGGGTTAAAACTGCCTTGTTCGATCCTGGAACAATGGGTTTAACTCCCTTAGCCAAGGATAAAGCTGGCGTTTGCTTTCTATAGTGAAGGGAATACATTAAACCGGCGAATAAAACCAGAACTAGTGATGCTGCAATCGAAAGCTTCCAATACAGTGGTCGTGTTTTGGTTTGCTCTTTATCTTGAATGGCTAATTTTAATTTTGAATAGAGCAGCTCTGCTTTTTCTGGGGATACTTCTTCTGGCTCTGCCAAACTAAAATCGTCAGCACAATTTTGGAGGGCCTCCATTTCTTCTGCTGTGCAGTTTCCTTTCAAGTATTTTTCATAAAGCGAGAGGTATTCAGTTTTGGTCATGCCTGGTTGTTTTATTGTATAGAGCAAAAAAACCGAGTGCACACACATCTTTTTTAAAAAAATATTTTTTGTATTGCCTTTGTTCTGATTACTAATAAATTCACAATGAGTTAACAAAGCCTTTACTTGGGTAAGGTAAATTTGCAAAAATGAAGCAAATCATCCCTGATGCCAACGAAGAAGTACTCTGGAACGCCATAAAAAACGGTAGTGAACCGGCATTTAAGGTCATTTTCGATCGCTATTTGCCCATCCTTTTGGCTACTGCACGGCGCTATATTAAGGATGAAAGCTCTTGCGAAAATCTGGTTCAAGATATTTTCCTTAACATCTGGCTTAGAAAAGGGAGTTTAGATATTAAAGATTTTAAAAGTTATTTTACGGCTTCCATGCGCTATCAGGTGTATAAGGAACTGCAAGGTAAAAATGCAAAGCATCGGGTTTTTTACACGGATGAAAGTTTAGAGAATACTCAGGCACATCAGCCCAATGAAGCGGAAGAAAGTTTTAATGTTTCAGAACTGAAAAAACAAATCAACAGTTATATTCAGTCATTGCCGAAAAGATGCCGTGAAATATTCCTTCTAAGCCGGAAAGAACATTTAAGCAACAGTGAAATAGCATCTAGGCTAAGCATTTCAAAAAGAAGTGTAGAAAATCAAATTACAAGTGCGCTGAAATACCTCAGATCAAATATTAAGGATTATGTGCCGGTCAATTCAACGATCGTGATCTCTGTTATTCTGCTCCTTACTAAAGATTAAGTTCATGCTTGGAAGGCTGTGGCTTTACCTTGGTATAAAAAGAATACTCTATCTTTTCCCCGGTTTGGTGCATCTACCATTATTGGGCAGTTGTAGCGAGCATTTCTAAGACTATTTACAGCATCAATATTTGCGGTAGCATAGGTGGCATAGGTGGCATCAGAAGCTGAACCATTATCTGGCTCATTGGGAATATTTAAAATAATAACTTGAGTTCGATAAATGAGGTAAAAAATTAGTCAATCAAAAGAAAAATTCTTATATTTAAGTATCTTAAAGACAAGTACCTAGGTATAATTCTTTATGATTGACTACTCTAAAATTATTGAAATTTTTTGTCTTGTAGATGAGTTCTGCAAAGATTTTGACCAAACGACCCAACCTTTTCTCATCGGTAAGCCTTCCAAACGCCCTGCGATAATGTCTAAGAGCGCAGTAATTTCTATTTGCTGCTCTTTCATTTGAGTGGCTTTAGATGCTTTAAGCACTTCTATATATTCTATATCCAAAAACATATGCAATCAGAATTCCCAAATACAGTGTCCTACAACCGTTTCGTTGAGCCAAAGTGTGCTCATGCCCATGACCAACTTTCTGAAAACCTGCTGTCTGGGTCAGTGTACGGTATTCTTTTGTAGATTCTACGTCAATCAGGGTTTGCAATAACAAGCGTGTAAAAAGAAATAAGGTATTTAAAGGTATTGGAGAGGTGGGAAAATCTACAATGGGCTGGTTCTATGGCTTCAAACTGCACATTATGATCAATGATAAGGGAGAAATCCTAAATTTTGCTATAACCCTGGATAAACCACTATCAATGGATCCCCTCTCATCAAAAACATTCTACTCATAACATTCTTATATTTAAGAGCTTACATAATATTGAAAATTGGTGCAACGGGGTCAAAACAATTGGTTTGTCCACACTCTTCTCCAGCTTGCATTCCTTGACTCTTTTTGCAATCTGGTGTTGAATGAACAATTCTCGCTTCTCGCTTACACAGTGGACAACGAATATCATCAGAAAACCTAAGCATTCTTTAGATGGCATTTCTGAAAGGAAATGCCATCTAAAGAATTTTCATCAAATTATAAGTTAATATGTATGATTACTAATCTGATTTTTTTATATATTTGAATGATATTTCATACGTAAAATACAAAATGAATTCATTATGAATGATATTTCATACACATATACCAATAGCGACATTTTAATATTAGAACAGATTGGTGAGTTTATCAAAGAAAAAAGAGTTGAGCTAAATATTAACCAGGATTCACTAGCCAGTGGCGCAGTTATCAGCCGGTCTACATTGAGTTTGATAGAACGTATCCGCCCTATAAACTACATATTTGATTAACCCATTATATTTTTAAAGTTCTGCGGGTAGAGCTCCTTGATTTTTTTGTGGTTTATCGACATTATATTTTCC